>NZ_JAVFVX010000149.1:0-14332 GCF_033441795.1 Streptomyces sp. ADMS
GTGAATGTCCGGCCACGCACCCGGCACCGGCGTAGAATCCGTGTGGTTCTTGGGCCAGAACTCGCTGTAGGCCCCGATCTGGATCATCGTGGCGTCGAACGGACCGTGGTCGGCGCCGATGTCCCGGAAGCCCTCGAAGTACCCGGTGTCGCCGCTGTGGTAGACGCGGTGCTCCTCACCGGCGACGACCCAGGAGGCCCACAGGGTGTGCTGGGTGTTGCGCAGGCCGCGGCCGCAGAAGTGCCGGGCCGGGGTGGCGGTCAGGGTGAGGCCGCCGACCTTCGTCGACTCGTGCCAGTCCAGCTCGCGCAGCCGGTCGGCCGGGACGCCCCAGCGCTCCAGATGGGCGCCGACACCGAGCGGCACCGCGAACAGCGTGTCCGTGCCGGCCAGCGCCTTGATCGTGGGCATGTCCAGGTGGTCGTAGTGGTCGTGCGAGATGACAACGACGTCGACCGGGCCGAGCGCGGCCAGCGGCAGGGGCACCGGATGCAGCCGCCTGGGCCCGGCGAAGGCGAACGGCGAACAGCGCTCGCCCCAGACGGGATCGAAGAGCACCCGCTGTCCGTCGATCTCGGTGAGCACGCTGGAGTGGCCCATCCAGGTCAGCCGGAGGCCGCCGACCGGGGGCTTGGCGAGGTCGGCGAGTGTCGTGGCGTGCACCGGCACCGTGCCGGCCGGGGCGCGGCGGACCCGGTCCTCCTTGCGCAGCACGGACTTCGCGAACTCGAGCATGGCGCCGTCGGGCCGGGGGGTACCCGGCGGATTCCGGAAGACCCCGTCCGCGAAGTGCGGCGATCTGCGGATCCGCGCCAGGCGCTCCCCACTCGGGTCCGCGCCGAAGGCCTCGGGCCGCAGTGCGCGCAGCTTGGAGCCTGGAGAGGGGAATCCGGTCACGGTACCTCCAGGTGGAGTCGGTCAGACATTCCATTATGGTCACCCCCTCCGACACTCCGGTGTCGTGTGTGTGTCGACCGGGTCTTTCCAAGGAAAGACCAAGGTTCCGGAGCCGAAACGACACCGGAGACCGACGGAACGCGACTGTGGTGACACATGCCGTACGCGCGGTGGGCGGAGCGTGCGGGGCCGGCGGTGTGCGGCAGCGCACAACTGAATGGCGAGTCAGTATATTGCCCGCATGGCAACCCCTCAGGGCGCTCCCCTGCTCTCCCTCACCTGGACCGATCACCTCACCGGCCGCCAGGGCTTCCTAGTCGTGGACAGAGTGGTGCGGGGCGTGTCCAGCGGCGGGCTGCGGATGCGCGAGGGCTGCACACTGGACGAGGTCACCGGGCTGGCCCGGGGCATGACCATGAAGGAGGCCCTGCACTACAACCCCGAGGGCCGCTACATCCCGCTCGGCGGCGCCAAGGGCGGCGTCGACTGCGACCCCCGGGACCCGGCGGCGTACGGCCTGCTGGTGCGCTACCTGCGCGCGTTGCGGCCGTACGTCGAGAGTGTCTGGACCACGGGTGAGGACCTGGGCCTCACCCAGGACCTGGTCGACCGGGCGGCGGCCGAGGCCGGACTCGTGTCGTCGATCCAGGCGGTCTATCCGCTGCTGGACGACCAGATCGTGGCCCGCGGACGGCTCGCGGACGCGTTCGCGGTCGAGGTGGACGGCATCGGCCTCGACGAGCTGGTCGGCGGCTGCGGGGTCGCGGAGTCGGTGCTCGCGGCGCTCGACCGGGCCCGGGTGCCGTACGCCGGGACACGGGTCGCCGTCCAGGGGCTCGGCACGATGGGCGGGGCAACGGCACGCTTCCTCACGCGCGCGGGGCTCGCGCTGGTGGCCGTCTCCGACGTCAAGGGCACGATCGCCAACCCGGCCGGCCTCGACGTCGAGGCGCTGCTGGCGGCCAGGGACACGTACGGCACCGTGGACCGAGCGGCGCTGGGCCCCGGCGACCGGGAACTGCCGGGCGAGTCCTGGCTGTCCGTGGATGCGGAGGTACTGGTGCCGGCGGCGGTCTCGTACGCCGTCGACACCGGGAACCAGGCGGGGATCACCGCGCGTTGGATCGCCGAGGCCGCGAACATGCCCGTGCTGCCGGAGGCGGAGGAGCTGCTCGCCGCGCGCGGCATCGTCGTACTGCCGGACGTGGTCGTCAACTCCGGGACGAACGCCTGGTGGTGGTGGACGCTGTTCGGGGACATCGGTGCGGACCCGGAGGAGGCGTTCGCGTACACCCGGCGATCGATGCGCGCCCTGATCGACCAGGTGCTCGCGCGTGCGGAGGCCGACGGGACGACTCCGCGGGCGGCGGCGCACTCGATCGTCGAGGACCGGCTGCCGGTGATCGCGGAGCGGTTCGGATGGTACCGGTGACGGTGTCCGGTCCGGGTACGGGCGCCGGCCCCGCGAATCAGCCACATCGGCGGGGTTTTACAGGCATTGACGGACCTGCCCCGGCATCGTGTCCTGCGACGGATTACTGTGACCGCGTGGCAAGGGTGCGGTTGAGCGTGGCCGAGCGGCGCGAGGAACTGCTGCGGGCCGCCATCGAGCAGATCCAGGTACGGGGCGTGGCGGCGGTCAGGATCGCCGACGTGGCCGCCGTCCTCGGGGTGAGCAACGCGCTGGTCCTGTACCACTTCTCGACCAAGGAGAAGCTGGTCGCCGCCGCGTTCCGGTACGCGGCCGAGGCCGATCTCACCCACCTGGGCAAGCTCCTCGGGCGCCGCTCCCCGGCGCTGCGCCGACTGCGGTCCGCGGTGCGCTGGTACGCGCCGACGGGCCAGGCCAAGGGCTGGCGGCTGTGGATCGAGGGGTGGGCGGTCTCCCTGCGCGACCCGGCGTTGCGGGAGGTCGCCGGCGACCTGGACCGGCGTTGGAAGGCCGCGATCACCGAGGTCATCGCGGAGGGGGTGGCAGCGGGCGAGTTCGCGTGCCCCGACCCCACGGGCACGGCCCTGCGGCTGACGGCGCTGCTGGACGGGCTGGCCGTCCAGATGACGGCGTACGACGGGGTGTCCCGGGCGCGGGCCGAACAGTGGGTGGACGCTGCGCTGGCCGGGGAACTGGGTCTGGAGCGGGCGGCGTTGACGTCGGGCAGCTGAGTTGATGTGGGCGCTACCGGGGGCTGCCGCCCCCAGGCCCCCGCTTCGGCCTGGACGGCCTCGTCCTCGAACGCCGGCCGGGCCGGCATTGCCCGCCCGGCGCTGCAGAACAAGAAGTTCTCACGCGACCCACTCGATCCGGGTCTTGATGTCGTCCGGCGACAGACTCCCCTTCGCCGTCACATGGTCGCCCGACGACTCCCCCCTCAGCCGCCGCCCGATCCACGGCGCCAGGTACTCACGGGCCCAGTGAACATCGTCGCGGCGGATCTCGAAGGTGCCTCGGGGAGGCAACGCCGGCCAAGGCTGGTCCGGGTCGGCCGGGATTTCCAGGCCCAGGATCTGTCCCGCGCGCAGCGCCACGCGCGTGTGCCCCTCGGGGGAGAGGTGCAGTCGGTCGCCGTCCCAGGCCCGGCGGTCCTGGATGGTCTTCAGGGACCACAGGTCGAGCACCGGACAGCCGTACCGGTCGGCGATGGCCCGTAGGTGTCCGTTGTACGTGGCGATCTTGCCGCGCATGTGCTTCAGCACCGGGACGTTGCGGGTGTCGAAGCCGGTCGTCACCATGACCGTGCCGACCGCCGAGGTGAGGCCGATCACCGCTCGCTCGAAGCGCTCGGCGACCTCGTCCGGGTCGCTGCCGGGCCGGATGATGTCGTTGCCGCCCGCGCAGAAGGAGACCAGGTCCGGCGCCTGTTCCCGGGCGCGCGGAAGCTGCTCGGACACGATCTGGTCGAGCAGCCTCCCGCGTACCGCGAGGTTCGTGTAGTCGAAGTCGCCCTCGGGGCGCCGGTCCGCGAGCAGGACCGCGAACCGGTCGGCCCAGCCGACGAACGCCCCGTCGGGGCCGGGGTCGCCGACGCCCTCGGTGAAGCTGTCCCCCACCGCCACGTACGACCCGATCACTGCTCTTCTGTCATTCCTCGAATCGTCTGCCACATCGGCCCATGATTCACCTCTGATGTGAGCTACGCGACCGTAGGAAGGGGTTGACTCCCGGTGAGATAGGCCACTCGTCAATTGTTGGTCAACCCGGAATAATGGGAAGACGCAGTTCACGGACGCTGAAGTCGGTGATCCGGAAGTGGCTCCACGTCGTACGGAAGGCGAAGTACCCACTCGTGTACGGGTCGGGGTCGCCGTAGTCGAAGACGAGCCGCCCGTTGTTCCACCAGCGGACCGTCGAGCCGGCCGAGACGATCCGGACGCGGTGGGGCGCGTTCGGGACCAGCAGCGGCTCCGCGTAGTCGTAGACCAAGGGGCGCACGTCGGCCTCGCCGACGTAACGGCGCAGACGGGTCGTGGTGTTGGTGTTGGCGCCGTAGCCGACGTAGTACGTCTTGAGGTGGTCGTACTCGGCGAGGGCTCCGCTCCGCCGGGTGGCGAAGAGGTCGTCCGGGGAGCGGACGTCGACGGCGTTCCAGAAGTTGTTCAGGTCGGAGACCCGGTCGTTGACCCCGCCCGCCGAGACCGGTGTCGCCGTGTACTCGATGGCGTACGGGCCTTGCAGACTGCGCTTGAACCAGCTGGTGGCACCGCTCGGCACGTCGACCTCCAGGACGCCCCGGGCCGCCGTGACACTGCCACCGTCCTGGAGTTCGACGGCCCACCGGCCGAGACCGTGCAGGAAGTCGTCGCGGGCGATGAGGCGTCCGTATGCGGCGGCACTGGCGCTCGCAGCCGGGCTGAGCGCGGCGACGGCCGCGCCGGCGGCCAGGACTCCGAAGGCTCTGCGAGTGGTCGTCACGAGGCGGCTCCTTGTGGCTGAATGGTGGTCACAGCGGCGGAAAGCGCTTGCACAGCTAGGGAGTTCACTCTGCCCCCGCTCTCTCTTCCTGGCGACACTCCAGGCACTCGCGCCACAGGACCGCAAGGTGACGATCACGAACCGCATCGCGAACACGCCGAAGGCCGGGCCCCGGGATCGGGGTCCGGCCTTCGGCGTGTGTCCTCCCGAAGCGTGCGCGTCAGCCGACGGCGACGCCCTTCGAGCGGAGGTACGCGACCGGGTCCACGTCGGAGCCGTAGTCCGGGGTGGTGCGGATCTCGAAGTGCAGGTGCGGGCCGGTCACATTGCCGGTGGCACCGGAGAGACCGACCTGCTGACCCGCGGTCACGGTCTGGCCGGCCGAGACGGAGAGCTGCGCGAGGTGGGCGTACTGGGCGTAGTAGCCGTCGGCGAGCTTGACGACGACCTGGTTGCCGTACGCCCCGCCCCAACCGGCGGAGACGACGGTGCCCGCGCCGACGGCCTTGAGGGAGGTGCCGGTCGGGGCGCCGAAGTCGACGCCCGTGTGGTAGCCGCTGGACCACATGCTGCCCGCCACGCGGTAGGCGGTGCCGATGCCACCGGCCACGGGAAGGGTGAAGCCGCTGGAGCTGCCGGTGTCGGCGGTCTCGGTCGTCGTGGAGGTCTCGGCCGTCTCGCGTTCGGCGGCCGGCTCGGGCGTCTGAGTCTTCGTGGACTGCGAGGACTTCGAGGAGGACTCCGCCGAGGACGAGGACGGCGAGGAGGTGGACGCGGCCTTCTTGCCGATCGTCAGTTTCAGACCGGGGTGGATCAGGCCCGGGTCGGCACCGATGGCGGTGCGGTTGTCCGAGTAGAGCTTCTTCCAGCCACCGCTGACGCTCTGCTCCTCGGCGATCTTCGACAGGTAGTCGCCGGCCTGGACCGCGTATGTCCTGACGTTCGCCTCCTTGGCGGCGGAGGGAGCGGAAGCAGCTTTTTCCGTCTTCGCGGAAACGGGCTGGGCGGTTACGGACCTGGCCGTTTCCGAAAGCGACTGAACGGACTGCGTGGTGGACTCCGCCGTGGCCGCTTGGGCGCCGGTGGCTCCCAGCAGGGGCAGGGCGAGAGCCGCTCCGCCGGTTCCGGCGACGGCTATCGAGCGGGTGAATCGCTGGGACTTCGGACGGCGGTGCTTACCCTTCGCGGGCATGACGAATTCCTCTCCGGCGCCTGCGAGGTGAGCTGTCGGGTGCGGACTGGAGATGTCCGGCCACGCCTGAACGTGACTTAACCCCAAGCCTGTTCCAGAGACCGGAACAGGCGTTCTACCTGTGGGTCCCCCGCTCCTGCCGTTCTCGGGTGTTCGATGCGGGTTCCGGGCGGCGGCAGGATTGGGCGTCCGTCCGGATTGGAGGCGAACGTAAGCGACCAAGACGCACGGAAACAAGCTTCAGGTTCCCTGTGTACGGGTTTCCTGTGATCCTCCCCAGAATTACCCGTCACTGTCCGTGAATTCTGGATCTCTCCGCCCCCTGAACATCCTTAAAAGACGCCGAAATTACGTGAACATGTCGGCGACACACCGTCACGAATATGACGCTGCTCACTCCCCTGCCGCACAGCAACCCTTATTCCCAAGCGAGTTGGAATTAAGGCGCCATAACGGACAGAAGCATCAGATGCGACGCAGTCGGAGAACTGCCGCATCCAGGTCACCCTTCAGCCCCGTTCGCAGACCGTGGTGCATCAACACCGCACCTCGGTGGACTTCACCCGTTTCACGGCATTCGTACGTCGCAGACGGGTCGAGTCCGCGCAGCCGCAGCGCCGGTACCGGTTCACCGTGGTGCTGCGCCTGGAGCCACGCCAGGACGACACTCTCGCCCCCGAGCACGTACTGCACCGCGCTCAGTCCGCCGGTCGGCCGCCGCAGCCGGTGGAGGTCGCCGCGCTGCACGACATGGCGGATCTCCCTGTAGAGCGCCACCCACTCCCTCGCCTCGGCCAGCTCCGCCTCCGTCCACCTGGCGAGGTCGCCACCTACGCCGAGCACCCCGGCCATCGCACTCACGAACCGGAACCGCAACGAGCTGACCCGGTCGTTGAGCTGGGTATTCGGACTGTCCGTGACCCAGGCGGCCATGACCCGCGCCGGATGGATCTGACTGAAGCCCTCCTGGATGGCGAGGCGGTCCAGCGGGTCGGTGTTGTCCGAGGTCCACACCTGGTCCGTACGAGCGAGGACACCGAGGTCGATCCGGCCACCGCCACCCGAGCAGGACTCGAAGGCGACGCCCGGGTGGGCCGCCCGCAGCCGGTCCAGCAGGGCATACAGTCCCTGCACATGGTCGACCCACAGACGCTGGGGGTAGTCCTCGCCGGGCCAGCCGGCGTCGGTGAAGCAGCGGTTGAAGTCCCACTTCACGTAGTCGATCGGGGCACTGGAGAGCAGCCCGTCGAGCTGCTCCCACAGGTACTGGCGGACATCCTCGCGCGCGAGGTTCAGTACGAGCTGATTGCGGAACTCCGTCCGCTTTCGTCCCGACTGGAACTGCACCCAGTCCGGGTGGGTGCGGTACAGGTCGCTGTCCGGGTTGACCATCTCGGGCTCGACCCAGATACCGAACTGCATGCCCAGGGTGTGCACGTACTCTGCGAGCGGCCTCACGCCCGCCGGGAAGCGGTCCGGATTGGGCGTCCAGTCACCGAGGCCGGCCCGGTCGCTGGTGCGGGCCCCGAACCAGCCGTCGTCCACGACGAACAGTTCGACGCCGATCGCGGCGGCCCGCCGGGCCAGCGTCCTCTGCTGCTCCTCGGAGATGTCGAACTCCGTGGCCTCCCAGGAGTTGTAGAGCACGGGCCGGTCCCGGTCCGCGTCGGGCACGACGAACGCGCGCTGGTACGCGTGCCACGCCCGGCTCGCCCCACCGTGCCCCAAGGCGGTCCACAGCCCCGCGAAGACGGGCGTGGTGAAGGACTCACCCGCCGCCAGGCGCAGCAGGCCGGAGTCGTCGTACCCGGCGCCACCGGTGATCTGCACGCGCGCGTCGGGCAGTTGGGCGACGGCGATCCGCCACGAGCCGGACCAGCCGAGCGCGCACGCGTACACCTCGCCGCGTTCCTCGGTCGCGTCGGTGTCGAGCGCCACCCAGGGCAGGTGCTGGTGCCCGGTGTGCCCGCGCCGGCTGCCGATGACCTTCTCACCGTAGGTGAGGTCCGCGCTCACGAGCCGGGACTCGGCGGCCCAGCGTCCGTGCAGTTGGGAGAGGCGCCAGCCATCGCGCTCGGGGAGCGTCCAGGTGGCCGAGTCCGCGCGGAGCAGCTCAACCGGTCCGGCGCTGTCGGGGGCGTCATGGGTGAGGGTCACCCAGCGCTCCACGACGTCGTGGCGCATCCGGTAGTGGAGCGTGATCACCAGCCCCGCGTCGCGGAACCGCAGTCGCAGTTCGTCCCCCTCGGCGCCGCCCGCGGTCTCGTACGCCTCGAACCGCCATTCGGTGCCCCGGCGCTCGCCGGTCCGCACGGACAGGGCGGGCCGTACGAAGCGGGGGCCGCCCTCGACCGGGTACTCCTCCCGACCGTCGAGCGGGGACTCGAAGGGCCAGTAGTCCGGCAGCGGACGGACGGCGAGCGCCTCCGCGTCGACGAGGGCGATCCGCGGGCCCCAGTGCAGGTGCAGCAGTTCGTCGTCCTCGGTGAGATGGACGGCGTAACTGCTCGTGGGCCCCGAGAGAAGCCACGTACGACCGGTTCCGGCAATTTCCAGCATCATGTCCCCACAGATCCGAACAGGCACGCTCAAGCATCAACATCATCAGCGCCAGGGACGCCGACGGCAACGCCTGTGGAAAACTCGTTGGCCTGCTCACCCATGTCGTATCGTCGAAGCGCGCCCGTCGACGAGCAGCGTCCGCGGGGCGGTGTGGGAGGGGAGCCCTCGTGACGCAGCAGGTCCCGTCGACCGAGCCCGAGCTGGGCGGCGTACGTAACTTCCGTGACGTGGGCGGCCTGCCGACCGTGGACGGCCGGCGCGTGGCGCCGGGGCGGCTGTTCCGCAGCGGTCATCTCGCTCACGCGACCGACGAGGACGCGGCGTTTCTCGGCTCCCTCGGGCTGCACACGATCTTCGACTTCCGCAACGCGGCCGACATCAAGCTGGAGGGGCCGGACGTCGAGCTGCCGGGCGTGCGCAACGTGAACATCCCGCTGTCCGACCCGGCGCACGGCGCGGAGTTCTGGAAGATGGTCCGGGACGGCGATCTCGACGAGTTGCGCAGCCTCCTGGCCGACGGCAAGGGTGAGCAGCGGATGATCAACTCCTACCGTGAGATCGTCAGGGACCGCACGGCCGAGCACTCCCGGATGCTCCACGCGCTGGCCGAGGACAGTGTCCCTGCCCTGATGCACTGCGCGGCCGGCAAGGACCGCGCGGGACTGTCCATCGCCGTGACACTGCTCGCCGTCGGGGTGGAGCGCGACGCCATCGTGACCGACTACATGGAGTCGAACGCGCAGCACAGGCGCTACAAGGTGCGCCGCAACGGTTCCGTGGCCAAGGCCTACAGCCCCGAGGTCCTGGAGCTGCTCAACCCGCTCTTCGGCACCCGCCCCGAGTATCTGAGGGCAGCCATGGAGACGGTCGAGGAAACCTGGGGCGGCGTCGAGAACTATCTGGCACAGGGGCTGGGCGTCACTCCGGAGATGCGGGAGCGGCTGCGCGAGCGTTTCCTCGACTGACGGCTCGGCCGAGCGGGACGTGCGTGACCGCTACTGCTTCGCGCCCACCTCGAACAGCAGGTAGATGAAAGCGGCGAAGACGTGCCCGACCGCGATGTAGATGATCAGCCGGACCCACAGGGCCCGGGGGAACTTCTCCTCCATGTTCGTCATGGCCTCACTCCAGCGCTCGGGCCGAGGCAGAGGCCGGCGGTGGGGCTCTGCAACAGGGTGTGGACGAAGAGCAGGTCGGTGCCGTCGCGGCCGTCGGCGGCGAGGCGGTGCGGGGTCAGCGAGTCGAAGTGCGCGCTGTCGCCGGGTGCGAGGACGTGCGCGGTGTCCCCGAGGCGCAGCCGCAGCCGCCCCTTGAGGACGTACAGCCACTCCTCGCCGGGGTGGACGCGCACGATGTCGCCCTGTGCCCCGTACGGCACATGGACGCGCAGTGCCTGCATCCCGCGCCCGGACGCGCCGGCCTGCCAGTAGGACCAGCCGCCCGCGGCCGTCGGTTCCATGTCGGTGGCGCGCACGACGGCGTCCCGGTCGGCGACGGTCTCACCAAGCAGTTCGGAGACCGTCGTACCGTAGATGCGGGCGAGCCCGAGCAGCATCGGCAGGGAAGGCTGGCGCCGCCCGGTCTCCAGACGGGAGAGGTGTGCGGGCGACAGTCCGGCCGCCCGGGCCGCGGCCTCCAGGGTGAGGGAGGCCCGGCGGCGCAGCGCTCGGAGTTGCGGTGCGACGACGGGCAGGTCCTCGACCGGCCCGTCCTCTTCGGGAAGGCTCATACCTTCATTCAGCCGCCGATTTACCTCCAAGGCAACTCCATTGCCTCAGAGGCAAACCCCATACGGCGCTCCCCCTGTTCTCCCTTACCTGTTGGCCACCGCCTGTTTCACCAGCGTCTTCCCGAAGTCCCACATCAGCCCGCTCCCGCTGTGCGCGTCGTCCATCACGGCGGTGAAGGCGTCCACGAACCGGTCCACCTCCCGTTCACCGACGACCAGCGGCGGAATCAGCTTGATCACTTCCAGGTGATCGCCGGAGACCTGGGTCAGGATCCGGTGCCGTTGCAGCAGTGGTACGACGACCATCTGCGCGAACAGCCCCTTGCGGGCGGCCTGGAGCATCGTCCAACGGCTGCGCAGCTTCAGCGACCTGGGCTTTCCGAACTCGATGCCGATCATCAGACCCCGGCCCCGTACGTCGGCCAACAGCTCGTACTTGTCGACCAGTGCCGCCAGCCGGGCTCTCAACCGGTCCCCGGTGGCCCGGGCGTTGGCGACGATCTGCTCGTTCTCCATGACCGACAGCACGGCGAGGCCGGCCGCCATGGCCTGGGCGTTGCCCCCGAAACTGGCCGAGTGCACGAGGACCCGGTCGATCGACGAGTAGACCTTCTTGAAGATCCACTCCTTGCCGATCGTGGCGCCCACGGGCACATATCCGCCGGACAGCGCCTTCGCCACGCACACCAGGTCCGGCTCGACGCCCTCCTCGTGCTGGTAGGCATAGAAGTCGCCGGTCCGCCCGAGACCGGTCTGTACCTCGTCCGCGATGAGGACTGCCTTGTGCCGGTGCAGCAACTCCTGTGCGGCGCGCAGGTAGCCGGGAGGCGCCTCGTGCACGCCCTTTCCCTGGATCGGCTCGACGATCAGGGCGGCCACGTCGCCCCTCTTCAACTCCCGCGCCAGGACGTCGAGATCACCGAGCGGGACGGCCGTGTCGGGCAGCAGCGGAGCGAAGCCGTCCCGGAATCCGTCCTCGCCGTTGACCGAGAGGGACCCGGTGGTCAGGCCGTGGAAGGCGTGCGAGCAGTACAGGACGCGCGGCTTGCCGGTGGCGTACCGGGCGAACTTGAGCGCGGTCTCCACCGCCTCCGTACCGCTGTTGCCGAAGAACACCCGGTCCAGGTGCGGGCTGTGGGTGAGGAGCCGTTCCGCGAGCAGCCCGGGCAGCGGCTGGCAGTCGAAGCGGGTGAGGTCGGCGAGCTGGGCGTCGAGGACATCGTGCAGCGCCTTGCGCACCACGGGGTGATGGCGGCCGAGGCCCATCACCCCGAACCCGGCGAGCATGTCGAGGTAGTCGTCGCCGTCCGCGTCCCAGAAGTACGCGCCCTCGGCCCGCTCGTAGACCTTGTCGAAGCCGATGGTGTGCAGCATGCGAGGGAGCTGGTGGTTGAGATGCCTGGTGTGCAGCTCGTAGCGCTCGGCGCCGCGCTCGGCCAGCAGCGCATCGAGGTCGAACTCCCCCGGACGGACCCCGGGTTCAGCGGTTGTCATTCCTGTTTCTCCTTGGCCTTCCCCTGGGACAGCTCTTCCTTGACGGCCAGCCCGGCGCTGATCCGCCCGGCGATCTCGACGGGTGTGAGGCCGATGTCGGCGAGCACCTCACCGCGCTTGGCATGCGCGAGGAACTGCTCCGGGATCCCGAACCGCCGTACGGGTACGTCGACTTCGGCGTCGCCGAGCGCCAGGGCCACCGCGGCGCCGACTCCCGACGCACGGCTGTTGTCCTCGACGACGGCCACCATGCGGTGCCCGGCGGCAAGCCCCGGCAGCGCGGGATCGACGGGTTTGACCCAGCGCGGGTCCACAACCGTGCAGTTGATGCCGCGCGCTTCCAGCAGTTCGGCGGCCTGGAGGCACACCGGAGCCATCACGCCGACGGCCACCAGCAGCACCTCGGCCACTTCCTCGGACCGGTGCAGCACATGCATCCCGCCCACATGGCCGACCGCCTCGATCGTCGGCCCCACCGACTCCTTGGGGAACCGGATCAGCGTGGGAGCGTCGTCGACGGCCACCGCCTCCCGCAGCTGGGCGCGGAGCTGGTCGGCGTCGCGCGGCGCGGCGATCCTGAGGCCGGGTACGACCTGGAGGATGGACAGGTCCCACATACCGTTGTGCGACGCACCGTCAACTCCCGTGACACCGGCGCGGTCCAGCACGAACGTCACCCCGCACCGGTGCAGCGCGACGTCCATCAGCAACTGGTCGAAGGCACGGTTGAGGAAGGTGGCGTACACGGCGACAACGGGATGCAGACCCCCCGTCGCCAGTCCCGCCGCCGACACCGTCGCGTGCTGTTCGGCGATCCCGACGTCCCACACCCGGCCGGGGAACCGCTCGGCGAACCCGCCGAGGCCCACGGGATGCAGCATGGCCGCCGTGATCGCGACGACGTCGTCCCGTTCCTCCCCGATCCGCACGAGTTCGTCGCCGAACACCGAGGTCCAGGAAGGCCCGTTGGAGGGCGCGAGCGGCTCGCAGGTGAGCGGATCCATCACACCGACGGTGTGGAAGTGGTCCTCCTCGTGTGAACGCGCCGGCTCGTAACCGCGTCCCTTCTCCGTCAGACAGTGGACGAGCACGGGCCCGTGGAAGCGCTTCGCGCGCCGCAGCGCGGACTCCACCGCCCCGATGTCGTGTCCGTCGATCGGACCGACGTACTTGAGCCCCAGGTCCTCGAACATGCCCTGCGGATTGAACGCGTCCTTGAACCCCTTCTTCGCGCCGTGCAGCGACTCGTAGAGGGTGTTGCCGATGACGGGGGTGCGCAGCAGTACGTCCTTGCCCCAGGCCAGCACCTGCTCGTAACTGTCTGTCGTACGCAGGGTCGCGAGATGGTTGGCGAGGCCGCCGATGGTCGGCGAGTAGGAGCGTTCGTTGTCGTTGACGACGATGATCAGGGGCCGGTCCCTGGCCGCCGCGATGTTGTTGAGCGCCTCCCAGGCCATCCCGCCGGTGAGGGCGCCGTCGCCGATGACCGCGACGACATGCCCCTTCCCGCCCTGCACCTGGCGGGCCTTGGCGAGCCCGTCGGCCCAGCCGAGCGCGGTGGACGCGTGGCTGTTCTCGATGACGTCGTGCTCGGACTCCTCGCGCGAGGGATAGCCGGACAGGCCACCTTTGCCGCGCAGCTTGGAGAAGTCCTGACGCCCCGTCAGGAGTTTGTGTACGTAGCTCTGGTGGCCGGTGTCCCAGAGGATGCGGTCGACCGGTGACTCGAAGACCCGGTGGAGCGCGATGGACAGTTCCACAACCCCCAGGTTGGGCCCGAGATGGCCGCCGGTCCTGGCGACCGCGTGCACCAGGAACTCGCGTATCTCGTCGGACAGTTCACCGAGTTCCGCCTCGGACAGCGCCTCCAGGTCGCGTGGTCCCCGGATGTTCTCCAGAATCGTCACGCTCGGGCCCCCTCTTCTTCCGTACTCATCAGCCGTGCTGTTCAGCTCACGGTGACCGCCGGCTCCCCCGACGCGACGCCGTCCTGCTCCATCTGATCGGCGATCTTCATCGCCTCCTCGATCAGGGTCTCCACGATCTTCGACTCGGGCACGGTCTTGATGACCTCGCCCTTCACGAAGATCTGCCCCTTTCCGTTGCCGGAGGCGACCCCGAGGTCCGCTTCCCTGGCCTCGCCGGGACCGTTGACCACACACCCCATGACCGCGACGCGCAACGGCACTTCCATGCCCTCCAGACCGGCCGTGACCTGGTCGGCGAGCTTGTAGACATCGACCTGGGCGCGCCCGCAGGACGGGCACGACACGATCTCCAGCCGCCGTTGCCGCAGGTTCAGCGATTCCAGGATCTGGATGCCGACCTTGACCTCCTCGGCGGGCGGCGCGGACAGCGAGACCCGGATGGTGTCCCCGATGCCCTCGCTGAGCAACGCCCCGAAGGCGACTGCGGACTTGATGGTTCCCTGGAATGCGGGACCGGCCTCGGTGACTCCCAGGTGCAGCGGGTAGTCGCACTGTTCGGCGAGCAGCCGGTAGGCGTTGACCATGATCACCGGGTCGTTGTGCTTGACGGAGATCTTGAT
>NZ_JAVFVX010000014.1:0-115461 GCF_033441795.1 Streptomyces sp. ADMS
ATGGTACTGCAGGGGGGACCCTGTGGGAGAGTAGGACACCGCCGAACAAATATTGAAAGGGTTGGATCCTGAACTTCGGTTCGGGGTCCAACCCTTTTTTGTTGTGCGTCACTTGACGTTCACGTCTCGCGCCCAACATCCAGGGCATGGGTACTGCTGCATTGCTCAGGGCCGCCGGCGTCGGAGTCGGTGATGAGGTCGTCGTCCCGGCCTTCGGGAACGTGGAAGTCGCCGAAGCCGTGCTTCTGGCCGGTGGGCTGCCGGTGTTCGCCGACATAGATCCGGTGACGTACTGCCTTGCCGCGTCAGCTGTCGAGGCGGCCACAACTCCGCGGACAGCGGCCGTCGTTGCCGTACACCGATTTGGGCGGCCGGCCGACATGGGGCGACTGCTCGAGGTCGGACAGCGACGCGGGCTTCTGGTGTTGCAGCACGGGGAGTCGGAGTCGCCGTACGACGAGGTCGCTCAGCGGCGGCAGCGTGCGGCGTTTCTCGACCTGAAGTTGCGGGGTGTGCGGACGCCCGATGACGGGGACGGTCACACCTACCAGCAGTATGTCGTGCGGGTGCCCGGCAACGGGCGGCCGGATCGGGACGCCTTCGCTCGGGCCTTGCGTGCCAGGGGTGTTGACTGCCGGGTGCCGGTGAAGGCACCGGTGCACCGCATGCCCGCCTTCCGGTGCTGTGTCTCGCTGCCCGAGACCGAGTTGGCCGTCGACGAGACGCTGGCGCTGCCGGTGGACGCCTCGTTGACCAAGCGGGACATGCAGCGGATCGTCTCCGTGTGCAATTCGCTCGGAGGGTTGTTGCAGCCCGCGTTCTGATTGCGCGGGCGTAGTTGGGAGCACGGGGCTGTTGGGGGTATGATCTCTTTCGTTGCCGCGAGGGAAACCTCGAAAAGTAACTGGCCCCCCTAGCTCAGTCGGCAGAGCGTCTCCATGGTAAGGAGAAGGTCAACGGTTCGATTCCGTTGGGGGGCTCCACGCAGAAGGCCCCGCCCAGTTGGGCGGGGCCTTTTTTCATGCCCGTCGTCAGTTCATCAGTCCTTCTGCAGGCCCGGCACACGCATCGCCAGGATTGCCATGTCGTCGGACGGGGCATCGGAGGCGAAGCGTTCGACGGCGCGCATGATACGGGCCGCCACCGCCCCGGCCGTCAGGCCGGTACACGTCCTCAGGACATCCGTCAGGCCGTCGTCGCCCAGCATGCGGGTGCCCTCGCGGCGTTCCGTGACGCCGTCCGTGACGCAGAGGAGGACGTCGCCGGGGTCGAGCGTGATCGTCTGCTCGTACAGCTCCAGGTCCTCCAGGACGCCCAGGAGGGGCTGGGGCTCCGCTGCCGGTTCGACTGTGCCGTCCTGGCGCAGGCGGAGCGGGAGGGGGTGGCCGGCGCACACCACCTTCAGTACGGCACTGCCGTCCTCCTGCGGCCACAACTCGCCGTACAGGAGGGTCAGGAAGCGGCTGCGGGCGCCCTCGTCGAGGATCGCCGAGTTGAGGCGCTCCAGTACCGCCGGGCCGCCGAAGCCCTCTCTCGCCAGAAGGCGGAGGGCGTGGCGGGCCAGGCCCGTTACCGCCGCGGCCTCCGGGCCCGTACCGCAGACGTCGCCGATGGCGAAGCCGTAGGCGCCGTCGCGGATGGGGAAGAGGTCGTAGAAATCGCCGCCGACCTCATTGCCCTCGCCGGCCGCGCGGTAGATGACCTCTACCTCAACGCCCTCGATCTCCGGCAACTCCGGAGGCAGGAGGCTGCGTTGCAGGGACTGGCTGATGGCGCTGCGTTCCGAGTAGAGGCGGGCGTTGTCCAGGGCAAGAGCGGCCCGGCGGCTCAAGTCCTCGGCCAGTTCCAGGATCTCCTGGCGGAAGTGCTCGTCCGTCGGCTTGCCGAGGGTGAGCATGCCGATCACGCGATTGCGGGCAACCAGGGGGAGGACGACCGTCTCGCCGCCGACTGCTGCCGCCGTGGCGAGAGTTGTGCCGATGCCCGAGCTGATCGAGGTGGGTGCGTTGAGGCCCAGGCTGCGCATGGAGGTGCGCAGGGCAGCCTGGTGGGCCGCTTCGGCGGGGGCCGACCAGACGCGGGCGCCTGGGGTGGGCACCGGGTCCGGCGTGGCGATCTTCGACAGGAGGGCCTTGAGGCCGTCGATGAGGTCCTCGTCCTCGTGCAGAACGTACGAGAGGTACGGGTCCGAGGCCTGGTCGGCGATCGTGTAGACCGCGCACCAGGTCGCCAGCGTCGGGACCGTCATCTGGGCCATGAGGGCGAGGGTCTGGTCGCGGTCGAGCGTTCCCGCGAGGAGGTCGGAGGCCTCGACCAGGAAGCTCAGCGAGCCTCGGCGAAGGCGTTCCAGTTCACCCAGGCGGGCCGACTCCACCGCCAGTGCGATGCGGTCGGCGGCGAACTGGAGGCGCAGGGCCTCTTCGTTCGTGTAGCGGCCGGGGGACTCGGCCGCTACACCCAGGGAGCCGGTGAGGCGGCCTTCCACCTTCAAGGGGACGGTGACGACGGAGCGCATGCCCGTGCCGCTCAGGAGAGGGACGGCTCCGGGGACGGCCGAGAGGTCGTCGTGGACGGCCGGCATACGGGCCGAGCCGTAGCGGCCGGGGCCTGCCTCGACCGGGACGCGGGCAAAGCGCTGGCGGGCGGAGGGCAGGCCTGTCGAGGCCCGTACCTCCAACTCCGTTTCGTCGTCCGTGGCCAGGAGCAGGAAGGCGGAGTCGGCGTCGAGCATGTCGCGGGCGCGTTCCACCGTGCGCTGGAGCAGACCGTCGAGGTCGTCCGGGGCCGGGGAGCCGATGAACACCTCGAAGGGATCGGTGTTCGGGCCCTCGGAGCTCGACGACGTGTCGGACGAACTGCCGCGCAAGGGGGTCTGAAGGACCGCCCGTTCATGGTCGCGGACGAGGAGGCAGACCGTCGAGGGCTCGCCGTCCGTGTCGCGGACCCGGAGATGGGAGGCGTACACCGGGGTGACGCGGCCGTTGGCGCCCCTTATGCCGTAGCTGCCTTCCCAGCGGGAGAGTTGGAGGGCCTCGACGACACCGGTGCTGGTGCCCGGCGTGTGCGGCCAGGCGGCGAGGTCGGTGAGGGGTTTGCCGATGACCGACTCGGGCGCGTAGCCGAAGAGTTCGTCTGCGTCCTCGTTCCACGCCGCGATGGCTCCGGCGCGGTCGATCTGGATGACCGCGACCCGGACGCGACCGTCGGCCAGCGGGAGGAGGGCGGCAGGGAGGGAAGGACCCGCGGAGCGGGTGCCCACCGCCCTTTCGGGAAGGTCGAGTTGGAACCAGACCTGCTTCTGGGTGGGCGTGTACTCGACCCCCCAGCGGCCGGCCAGTGCCGCGCACAACTGGAGGCCGCGGCCGCCCTCCCGGTCGGGACTGCCCATGTTGGCGGGCGAGCCCTGGAGGGGGATCTCGCGCTCCGGGTAGAGGTCGGCCACCTCGATGCGTACGCCGTCGTCACTGCGTAGACACAGGACGTCCGCGGAGGTGCCCGCGTGGATCACGGCGTTGGTGACCAGTTCGCTCGTGAGGACCACGGCATCGTCGACGATGTCCGCGAAGCCCCAGCCCTGCAGGGTGTCGCGGACGAAGGAACGGGCGGTCGCTACCGATCGTCCGACGGGGTCGAAGGTGGCGGCCGCGCGCGCGGTGATCACAGAACTCCTTGTCCGATTGTCGGCATGCAGTGTGCCGGGGCCGACCCGCTCCTGCCGGGGCAGGGTGTGGTTCCCCGTCGGCCGGGGATCCTGGGGTGCTTCCCCGGGATGCAGTCCGGTGGTCATGGTGCGGTGCCCCTCCGATGCCTGCCCGCTCGTGGTCGTGCCACCGCCCAGACCGGACGGACCGGTGTGGCTGGACAGCCGTATGCAAGGTTACTTACCTTCGCGGTCCATGCGGATGCAGGTCTGCAGTGTTTACGTCCCCAGAGTGTGCGGACGGTGTGCGAAGCTGCCGAACTGTTATGGCCGGGTTCGGACGGGGTGAAACACTGGGCAGGCTCCAGAAGAAGTTCTACGCACGGCTGGCAGTATCCGGGTACGCCCGAGTGATGACAGAGCACGCAGAGCAGAAACGGTCGACCCCTGCGGGAGGGACACAGTGGAGTCTGGCGCAGCGACGCGGGGCACTAAGACGCGCGCGAAAGGCGGACAATCCCTGAGTAACCGGCGCAAACCGCGCAATGGAACGACCGAGGTGGATACGGCATCCCTGGACAGGTTGCTGTCGGCCCTTGAGTCGATGCGTGACGGCAACTTCCGGAAGCGGCTCACGGTGGCCGGCGACGGCGTCATGTCGGAGATCGCGGCGGTCTTCAATGAGGTGGCCGACCGTAATCTCCACTTGACAGGTGAATTGTCGCGCGTGCGGCGCATGGTGGGGCGCGAGGGGAAGCTGACCGAGCGGCTGGAGGCGGGTGCCAGTGAGGGCTCGTGGGCTGCGGCCATCGATGCCTCGAACGCGCTCGTCGACGATCTCGTACGCCCGGTCTCCGAGGTCGGCCGGGTGCTGAGCGCGGTCGCGGAGGGTGATCTGTCGCCCCGGATGGAACTGCGGACGCAGGCTGCGGACGGCAACGGGCATCCGCTGCGCGGGGAGTTCCTGAAGGTCGGGCGCACGGTCAACAATCTCGTCGACCAGTTGTCGACGTTCACCGACGAGGTCACGCGTGTGGCCAGCGAGGTCGGTACGGAGGGCAAGCTGGGTGGTCAGGCCCAGGTGCGCGGTATGTCTGGTTCGTGGCGGGATCTCACGGACTCGGTCAACACCATGGCGTACCGGCTGACGGCGCAGGTGCGGGATATCGCGCTGGTGACGACGGCCGTCGCCAAGGGTGATCTGTCCCGGAAGGTCACGGTTCATGTGGCCGGCGAGATGCTCGAGCTGAAGAACACCGTCAACACGATGGTCGATCAGCTGTCGTCCTTCTCCTCCGAGGTGACGCGAGTCGCGCGCGAGGTGGGTACGGAGGGTGAGCTCGGCGGGCAGGCGCAGGTGCCGGGTGTGGCGGGAGTGTGGAAGGATCTCACCGATTCGGTGAATCTTATGGCCGGTAACCTGACGGCCCAGGTGCGCGGGATCGCGCAGGTGACGACGGCGGTCGCGAACGGCGATCTGTCACAGAAGGTGACGGTGTCGGCGCGCGGCGAGGTCGCTCAGCTCGCCGAGACGATCAACCAGATGACGGAGACGCTGCGGACGTTCGCGGACGAGGTCACCCGGGTCGCCAACGAGGTCGGTGGCGAGGGGCGGCTCGGCGGGCAGGCGAATGTGCCGGGTGCGGCGGGTACGTGGAAGGACCTGACGGACTCCGTCAACACGGTCTTCCGGAATCTCACCACGCAGGTGCGGGACATCGCCGCCGTGACGACCGCTGTGGCCAGCGGTGACCTGTCGCAGAAGGTCAGTGTCGAGGTCGCCGGCGAGATGCTGGAGCTGAAGAACACCGTCAACGGGATGGTCGACCAGCTGTCCGCGTTCGGTGCCGAGGTCACGCGGGTCGCGCGGGAGATCGGTGTCGAGGGCGAGCTGGGCGGGCAGGCCCAGGTGCCGGGTGCGGCGGGCACGTGGAAGGACCTGACGGACTCCGTCAACACGGCGTTCAGGAACCTCACCGGACAGGTGAGGAACATCGCCCAGGTGACGACAGCGGTGGCCAACGGCGACCTGTCCCAGAAGGTCACCGTCGATGTCTCCGGTGAGATGCTCCAGCTGAAGAACACCGTGAACACGATGGTGGACCAGCTGTCGAGCTTCGCCGACCAGGTGACGCGGATGGCCCGCGACGTGGGTACGGAGGGTCGCCTGGGCGGTCAGGCGCGTGTGGACGGCGTGTCCGGTACGTGGAAGGAACTCACCGACTCCGTCAACTTCATGGGTGGCAATCTCACCTCCCAGGTGCGGCAGATCGCCCAGGTGACGACGGCTGTGGCCCGGGGTGACCTGTCCCAGAAGATCGATGTCGACGCGCGCGGTGAGATCCTCGAGTTGAAGAACACGATCAACACCATGGTTGACCAACTCTCGGCCTTTGCCGACCAGGTGACCCGGGTCGCCCGTGACGTGGGTACCGAGGGCCGGCTCGGCGGGCAGGCGCAGGTGCCCGGGGTCGCCGGTGTGTGGCGCGACCTCACCGACTCCGTGAACGGCATGGCCGGCAACCTCACCGCCCAGGTGCGCAACATCGCCCAGGTGGCGACCGCGGTGGCCCGGGGTGACCTGTCCCAGAAGATCACCGTGGATGCTCGCGGCGAGATCCTGGAGCTCAAGAACACCCTGAACACGATGGTCGACCAGCTGTCGTCGTTCGCCCAGGAGGTCACGCGTGTGGCCCGTGAGGTGGGTACGGAGGGCATGCTCGGCGGTCAGGCCGAGGTGCAGGGTGTCTCCGGTACCTGGAAGGACCTCACGCAGTCCGTGAACTTCATGGCGAACAACCTGACCATCCAGGTGCGCAACATCGCCGAGGTGACGACCGCCGTCGCCAAGGGTGATCTGTCTAAGAAGATCACTGTTGACGCGAAGGGCGAGATCCTGGAACTCGTCACGACGGTCAACACCATGGTTGATCAGCTGTCGTCGTTCGCCGAGCAGGTGACCCGGGTGGCCCGTGAGGTGGGTACGGAGGGCATCCTCGGCGGTCAGGCCCACGCGTCGGGTGTCACGGGCATCTGGAAGGACCTCACCGACAACGTCAACCTGATGGCCAACAACCTGACCGTGCAGGTGCGGAACATCTCCCAGGTCGCGGCGGCCGTCGCCAACGGCGACCTGACGCGGACGGTGACGATCGAGGCGCGTGGCGAGGTCGCGCAACTCGCCGACACCTTCAACACCATGGTGAAGACGCTGAGTTCGTTCGCCGACCAGGTCACCAAGGTGGCCCGTGAGGTGGGTACGGACGGCATCCTGGGCGGGCAGGCGCGGGTGCCGGGTGTGGCCGGTACGTGGAAGGACCTCACCGAGTCGGTGAACGGGATGGCGTCCAACCTGACCGGTCAGGTGCGCAACATCGCGATGGTGACGACAGCCATCGCCAAGGGTGACCTGACGAAGAAGATCGACATTGACGCTCGCGGCGAGATCCTTGAACTCAAGACGACGATCAACACCATGGTTGATCAGCTGTCGTCCTTCGCCGAGGAGGTCACCCGAGTCGCCCGAGAGGTGGGTACGGAAGGCCAGCTCGGCGGTCAGGCGCGCGTGCGGGACGTCGACGGCACCTGGCGCGACCTCACCGAGTCGGTGAACGAGATGGCCGGGAACCTGACCCGGCAGGTGCGTGCCATCGCTCGCGTGGCGACCGCGGTGACCCGCGGTGACCTCAACCTGAAGATCGACGTGGACGCTTCCGGCGAGATCCAGGAACTTCAGGACTACATCAACAAGATGATTGCCAACCTGCGCGACACCACGATCGCCAACAAGGAACAGGACTGGCTCAAGGGCAACCTCGCCCGTATCTCGGCCCTGATGCAGGGCCGCCGGGACCTCGACGACGTGGCCTCGCTGATCATGAGCGAGCTGACACCGGTGGTCACCGCCCAGCACGGCGCGTTCTTCCTGGCGATGCAGACGGTCGACGGCAAGGACCCGGGAAGCGTGCCGGAGGACGCGTACGAACTGCGCATGCTCGGCTCGTACGGATACTCCATGGGCTCCATGCCGACCTCTTTCCGGCCGGGTGAGGCGCTGGTCGGTACCGCCGCCGAGGAGAAGCGCACGATCCTTGTGGAGAACGCGCCGAGCGGTTATCTGAAGATCTCCTCCGGGCTGGGCGAGGCGCCGCCCGCGCAGGTGATCGTGCTGCCGCTGCTGTTCGAGGGCAAGGTGCTGGGTGTCATCGAACTGGCGTCGTTCACGCCGTTCACGCAGATTCAGAAGGACTTCCTCAACCAGATCGCCGAAATGATCGCGACCAGCGTCAACACCATCTCCGTCAACACCAAGACGGAGGTGCTGCTGAAGCAGTCGCAGGAGCTGACCGAACAGTTGAGGGAGCGCTCGGCCGAGCTGGAGAACCGGCAGAAGGCGCTTCAGTCGTCCAATGCGGAGCTGGAGGAGAAGGCCGAACTGCTGGCCCAGCAGAACCGTGACATCGAGGTCAAGAACACGGAGATCGAGGAGGCGCGGCAGGTCCTGGAGGAGCGCGCCGAACAACTCGCCGTGTCGATGCGCTACAAGAGCGAGTTCCTCGCCAACATGTCGCACGAGCTGCGTACGCCGCTCAACTCGCTGCTGATCCTGGCCAAGCTGCTCGCCGACAACGCGGACACCAACCTCACCCCCAAGCAGGTCGAGTTCGCCGAGACGATCCACGGGGCGGGTTCGGACCTGCTCCAGCTGATCAACGACATCCTCGACCTGTCGAAGGTCGAGGCGGGCAAGATGGACGTCTCCCCGACGCGCATCGCGCTCGTGCAGCTCGTCGACTACGTGGAGGCCACGTTCCGTCCGCTGACCGCGGAGAAGCGTCTCGACTTCTCCGTACGGGTCTCGCCCGACCTGCCCGCCACGCTGCACACGGACGAGCAGCGGCTGCTCCAGGTGTTGCGCAATCTGCTGTCCAACGCGGTGAAGTTCACCGACACGGGAGCGGTCGAGCTGGTGATCCGGTCGGCCGGCGCGGAGGTCCCGGTGGCCATCCGGGAGCAGTTGCTGGAGGCGGGCTCGCTGCGGGACGCGGACGCCGACATGATCGCGTTCTCGGTGACCGACACCGGAATCGGTATCGCGGCCAGCAAGATGCGGGTGATTTTCGAGGCGTTCAAGCAGGCGGACGGCACGACCAGCCGCAAGTACGGCGGCACGGGGCTGGGGCTGTCCATCTCGCGGGAGATCGCGCGGCTGCTCGGCGGTGAGATCCACGCGCAGAGCGAGCCCGGCCGGGGCTCGACGTTCACGTTGTATTTGCCGCTGCACCCGAGTGAACTGCCCCCGCAGGGCTATGCGCAGCTGGCGCCTTCCCTGGAGGTCGGCGAACTGCTGTCCTCCGATGCGGAGCGGGCCGGGACGGACGTCGAGACGCCGGCCGAGGTGAAGTCGTACCACGAGGCACAGAACGGGCCCGCCGCGCTGTTCAGGCGGCGCCGCAGGGCCGTGTCGGTGACTGAGCTGAACGCGTCCTCCAGGGCGAACGGCCAATGGGCGGCGGCCGCGGAGCAGGAGTCGGTACACCAGCCGCGTCGGGGTATCCAGTTCGACGGCGAGAAGGTGCTGATCGTCGACGACGACATCCGCAACGTTTTCGCGCTGACGAGCGTCCTGGAGCAGCACGGCCTGTCGGTGCTGTACGCCGAGAACGGCCGGGAAGGCATCGAAGTCCTGGAACAGCATGACGATGTGACAGTCGTACTGATGGACATCATGATGCCCGAGATGGACGGCTACGCGACGACCACGGCGATCCGTAGGATGCCGCAGTTCGCCGGACTCCCGATCATCGCGCTGACCGCCAAGGCGATGAAGGGCGACCGGGAGAAGGCGATCGAGTCGGGGGCCTCGGACTATGTGACCAAGCCCGTTGACCCCGATCACCTGTTGACGGTGATGGAGCAGTGGATGCGTGAGGGGTGACGGTTGAGCTGGGGGTTTCCGTCGTGCGGACTAGAACCTCCGGTGTTCACGCGGAGTTGCTGACTCAGTGTGGCCGAAGCCGTGTAGAAGTACGGGATTCGGGGAACCTTCTGGTCTCCCGCTACGTTTCTGCTACGTGCACAGTGACATCGCGGTGACAGGGTGTGGCGACGGGCGGGGTGCGGCTACCATGACCGGCACGAGGACGGGCGGCGTAAGGGAGCCGTCCCCTGGGACGGCGCCCGGTGGTGCTGCCCCAAGTCCTGAGGACAGGGGAGGCCCCAAGCCGGGGCGAGGAGGGCGGGCCATGGTGCAGAAGGCCAAGATCCTCCTGGTCGATGACCGGCCGGAGAATCTGCTGGCGCTGGAGGCCATTCTCTCTGCGTTGGATCAGACACTGGTGCGGGCATCGTCCGGGGAGGAAGCGCTCAAGGCACTTCTGACGGACGACTTCGCGGTCATTCTGCTGGACGTGCAGATGCCGGGCATGGACGGCTTCGAAACGGCCGCGCACATCAAGAGGCGGGAGCGGACCCGGGACATCCCGATCATCTTCCTCACCGCGATCAACCACGGTCCGCACCACACCTTCCGGGGGTACGCGGCGGGTGCGGTGGACTACATCTCCAAGCCGTTCGACCCGTGGGTGCTGCGCGCGAAGGTCTCGGTGTTCGTCGAGTTGTACATGAAGAACTGCCAACTCCGGGAGCAGGCAGCCCTGTTGCGGCTTCAGCTGGAGGGCGGCGGTGGCAGGGCGGCGGTCGGTTCGGCCAAGGAGCCGGCGGGTCTGCTCGCCGAACTGTCCGCGCGGCTCGCGGCGGTCGAGGAGCAGGCCGAGGCGCTGTCCAAACAGCTCGACGACGAGTCGGCGGACGCGGCCGCGGTGGCCACCGCAGCCCATCTCGAACGCAAACTGACCGGCCTGCGCCGGGCTCTGGACGCGCTCGAACCGGGCACCGGGAGCGGGGCACCTTCGGTGCCGTCGCCGAACTGATCCGCGCATCGGTCAGCTCTTCCGGCACAGGACTCACCCGCGCATCGAGCGTAGTTGCGCGTGAGCACGCGTCAGTTTCGTGCTCACGCAAGGGCGACACGAACGGGTGAAGCACTGAGCACACGTGTCCGTTGTCGCCTCCACCGGTAACCTCACACACATGGCCTCACGTCCTTCCGCAGCCAAGAAGCCGCCCGCGAAGAAGGCAGCCGCGCCCGCGAAGGCTCCGGCGAGGAAGGCCGCGGCGAAAAAAGCCCCAGCCAAGAAGGCGCCTGCCAGGAAGGCCGCGGCGAAGAAGGCCGCGCCCCCACCGGCACCCAGCCCCACCGGGGGCGTCTACCGTCTCGTACGCGCCCTGTGGCTCGGTATCGCACACGCCGTCGGTGCCGTGTTCCGCGGCATAGGGCAGGGCGCGAGGAACCTCGACCCGGCACACCGGAAGGACGGCTTGGCACTGCTGCTGCTCGCCCTCGCGCTGATCGTCGCCGCGGGTACCTGGTCCAACCTGCGCGGCCCCGTCGGTGACCTGGTCGAGATGCTGGTCACCGGCGCGTTCGGCCGCCTCGACCTGCTCGTGCCAATACTGCTGGCGGTCATCGCCGTCCGGTTCATCAGGCACCCGGAGAAGCCCGAGGCGAACGGGCGGATCGTCATCGGTCTGTCCGCGCTCGTCATCGGTGTGCTCGGCCAGGTCCACATCGCGTGCGGCGCCCCTGCGCGCAGCGACGGCATGCAGGCCATAAGGGACGCCGGCGGGCTCATCGGCTGGGGAGCGGCGACCCCGCTGACGCACACCATGGGCGAGGTCCTCGCCGTACCGCTGCTGGTGCTGCTCACCGTCTTCGGACTGCTCGTCGTCACCGCGACGCCCGTCAACGCGATTCCGCAGCGGCTGCGGCAGCTCGGGATCCGGCTCGGTATCCTGGGAGACCCCGAGGAGGACGGGCTCTCCCAGGACGACGAGCGGTACGACGACCAGTGGCGCGAGTCGATGCCCACTCGCGCCCGCGGGCGCGGGTCCGCCCCTGAGGAGTACGACCCGGACGGTGCCGAGCAGGAGGCGCTCACCAAGCGCCGGAGCCGCCCCAGGCGATCCGCGGTACGCCAGCCCGACCCCGGGCGGCCGATGGACGCCGTGGACGTCGCCGCGGCCGCCGCTGCCGCGCTCGACGGGGCTGTCCTGCACGGCATGCCGCCCTCGCCGATCGTCGCCGACCTCACCCAGGGGGTGAGTACGGGCGGCGACCGCGAGGAGACGACCCCGACGCGCACTCCCGTCCCGGGGGCACGTCCCAAGCAGGAGAAGCTCAAGGCGGAACCGGTCAAGACCGGGGTTCCCGACCTCACGAAGGCGCCGCCGGAGGCGATGCGCGACCTGCCGCCGCGTGCCGAGCAGCTCCAGCTCTCCGGGGACATCACGTACGCGCTGCCTTCCCTCGACCTGCTGGAGCGCGGCGGCCCCGGCAAGACCCGCAGCGCGGCGAACGACGCGGTGGTCGCCTCCCTCTCCAACGTCTTCATGGAGTTCAAGGTCGACGCCGCGGTCACCGGCTTCACCCGCGGTCCGACGGTCACGCGGTACGAGGTCGAACTGGGCCCCGCGGTCAAGGTCGAGCGGATCACCGCCCTCACCAAGAACATCGCCTACGCCGTCGCCAGCCCCGATGTGCGGATCATCAGTCCGATCCCCGGCAAGTCGGCGGTCGGCATCGAGATCCCCAACACCGACCGGGAGATGGTCAATCTGGGGGATGTGCTCCGGCTGGCCGACGCGGCGGAGGACGACCACCCGATGCTGGTGGCGCTCGGCAAGGATGTCGAGGGCGGCTATGTGATGGCCAACCTCGCGAAGATGCCGCACCTGCTCGTCGCGGGTGCGACCGGTTCGGGCAAATCGTCCTGTATCAACTGTCTGATCACGTCGGTCATGGTCCGGGCGACCCCTGAGGACGTCCGCATGGTCCTCGTCGACCCCAAGCGTGTCGAGCTGACCGCGTACGAGGGCATCCCGCACCTGATCACGCCGATCATCACCAACCCGAAGCGGGCCGCGGAGGCGCTCCAGTGGGTCGTACGGGAAATGGATCTGCGGTACGACGACCTGGCCGCGTTCGGATTCCGGCACATCGACGACTTCAACGAGGCCATCAGGAACGGCAAGGTCAAACTACCCGAAGGCAGTGAGCGCGAGCTCCAGCCGTACCCGTATCTGCTGGTGATCGTCGACGAGCTGGCCGACCTGATGATGGTGGCCCCCAGGGACGTCGAGGACGCGATCGTGCGCATCACGCAGCTCGCGCGCGCGGCCGGCATCCACCTGGTCCTCGCCACGCAGCGGCCGTCCGTCGACGTGGTGACCGGGCTGATCAAGGCGAACGTGCCGTCGAGGCTTGCCTTCGCCACCTCCTCCCTGGCCGACTCGCGCGTCATTCTGGACCAGCCCGGCGCCGAGAAGCTGATCGGCAAGGGCGACGGACTGTTCCTTCCGATGGGCGCCAACAAGCCCACCCGTATGCAGGGTGCCTTCGTGACCGAGGACGAGGTCGCGGCGATCGTCCAGCACTGCAAGGACCAGATGGCGCCGGTCTTCCGGGACGACGTCACCGTGGGCACCAAGCAGAAGAAGGAGATCGACGAGGAGATCGGCGACGATCTCGAACTGCTGTGCGCGGCGGCCGAACTGGTCGTCAGCAGCCAGTTCGGGTCCACGTCGATGCTCCAGCGCAAGCTGCGGGTCGGGTTCGCCAAGGCGGGACGGCTGATGGACCTCATGGAGACGCGGGGGATCGTCGGGCCGACCGAGGGGTCCAAGGCGCGTGACGTTCTTGTGAAGGCTGACGGGCTGGACGAGATGCTCGCGGTGATTCGTGGGGAGACTGACTCCTAGGGAGTCGTCCGGTGTGCGGGGGTCCGTGTGTGCGGCAACCGGGTGGTCGATCGTGACTCACTCGTAAGGGATCATTGAGCAACCGTTTCCCTTCGGCGTACGTCAAGTTGAGGGAGGCGGCAGATCCTTGTCTCTCCATGACCTGGCCATCGGCGTGTCCTGGCCATACCGATGGCGTACAAAGTCCGTCCGCCCGGTTGCCCCACCCTTTCCGAACCCCCCTAAACTGAACCTCCAGCACAGGTGGCTAAACGCTCGAAAGGCGCCCCCGTGTCCATCGGCAACTCTCCACAAGACGAGCGTCCGTCCGAACAAGACCGCGACGATCGCGAGGAAGCAGCCCGCCCTTCGATCGGTCGTGCCCTCCAGCAGGCGCGCATCGCGGCGGGGCTGACCGTCGACGACGTCAGTTCCGCCACCCGGGTCCGGATCGCCATCGTGCACGCGATCGAACAGGACGACTTCGCCCCCTGCGGCGGAGACGTCTACGCGCGCGGGCACATCCGGACCCTCGCCCGTGCCGTCCACCTCGACCCCGAGCCGCTGCTCGCGCAGTTCGCCGACGCCCGCGGCGGGCGTCCGGCGCCGACCCCGGCCGCGCCCCTGTTCGAGGCGGAACGCATCCGCCCCGAGCGGCGCGGACCGAACTGGACCGCGGCGATGGTCGCCGCGATCGTCGCCGTGATCGGCTTCGTCGGCTTCACCCTGGTCAACGGGGGCGACGAGGACGGCACGCAGGCCCAGGTCGCCGAGGGCTCCACACCCACGGCCGGCCAGCCTGCCTCGCCCACACCCAAGAAGGACAAGCCCACCGACCCGAAGCCGGACCCGTCGGACAGCGCGATCGCGGCGGCGCCGCGAGACAAGGTGACCGTCCAGGTGAGCGCCGCGGACGGGCGCAGCTGGATCTCCGCCAAGGACCACAACGGCCGGCTGCTCTTCGACGGCCTGCTCAAGCAGGGCCAGTCCCAGACGTTCCAGGACAACGAGGAGATCAATCTCGTCCTGGGCGATGCGGGCGCGATCCAGCTGTACGTGAACGGCAAGAAGATCGAGGACGAGTTCCAGCCGGGTGCCGTGGAGCGGCTCACGTACACGAAGGGCGACCCGGAGGTCGGCTGAGCGGAACTGCGCTTCCGGGGTTCACAGGTACGGGGCCTGCCTAGATCGGCTGGCCCCGTCGACGTGGGGTGTCAGTGGGACGAAGTAGTCTTGAGCCCATGCCTGAACGCCGTACCGTCGCACTCGTCACTCTTGGCTGCGCCCGTAACGAGGTGGACTCGGAGGAGCTCGCAGGCCGCTTGGAGGCGGACGGCTGGCAACTCGTGGAGGACGCCGAGGACGCGGACGTCGCCGTCGTCAACACCTGTGGCTTTGTCGAGGCCGCCAAGAAGGACTCCGTCGACGCCCTGCTGGAGGCCAACGACCTCAAGGGGCACGGCAGAACCCAGGCCGTCGTGGCGGTGGGCTGCATGGCCGAGCGGTACGGCGAGGAACTCGCCGAGGCCCTCCCCGAGGCCGACGGCGTGCTCGGCTTCGACGACTACGCCGACATCTCCGACCGCCTCCGGACCATCCTGAACGGCGGTATCCACGCCTCGCACACCCCCCGCGACCGGCGCAAGCTGCTGCCGATCAGCCCGGCGGAGCGGCAGGGTGCGGGTGCGGGGATCGCTCTTCCGGGGCACGGGACCACCACGGACGCTGACGCCGGCTCGGCTGCCGGGCCGGTGGAACCCGCCGAGGCGCCTGCCGATCTCCCCGACGGTGTCGCTCCGGTCTCCGGCCCCCGTGCGCCTCTGCGCCGCCGGCTCGACGGCGCGCCCGTCGCCTCGGTGAAGCTCGCCTCCGGCTGCGACCGGCGCTGCACCTTCTGCGCCATCCCGTCCTTCCGGGGCTCCTTCATCTCGCGCCGCCCCAGCGACGTACTGAACGAGACCAGGTGGCTCGCCGAGCAGGGGGTCAAGGAGGTCATGCTGGTCTCCGAGAACAACACCTCGTACGGCAAGGACCTTGGCGACATCCGCCTGCTGGAGTCGCTGCTGCCCGAACTCGCGGACGTCGACGGCATCGAGCGCGTGCGCGTGAGCTACCTGCAGCCCGCCGAGATGCGCCCGGGGCTCATCGACGTACTGACCTCGACCCCGAAGGTCGCCCCCTACTTCGACCTCTCCTTCCAGCACTCCGCGCCCGATGTGCTGCGTGCAATGCGGCGCTTCGGTGACACCGACCGCTTCCTGGAGCTGCTCGACACCATCCGGAGCAAGGCTCCCCAGGCCGGCGTGCGGTCCAACTTCATCGTGGGCTTCCCCGGCGAGACCGAGGCCGACCTGGCGGAGCTGGAGCGGTTCCTGAACAACGCGCGCCTGGACGCCATCGGTGTCTTCGGGTACTCCGACGAGGACGGCACGGAAGCGGCGACGTACGAGAACAAGCTGGACGAGGACGTCGTCGAGGCCCGGCTCGCCCGGGTCTCCCGGCTGGCCGAGGAACTGGTCTCGCAGCGCGCGGAGGAGCGCGTCGGCGAGACGGTGCACGTGCTGGTCGAGTCGGTCGGCGGCGAGGAGGGCGCGTACGGCCGTGGTGCGCACCAGGCGCCGGAGACGGACGGTCAGGTGCTGTTCACCAACTTCGCGGATTTCGCGGGCCTCGCGAGCGGCGAAGGCCCGAGTGTCGGTCGTATGGTCGAGGCGAAAGTGGTCGGTACGGAAGGTGTCGACCTGGTGGCCGAGCTGCTTCCGGGCTCGCTCGCGTGTTCGGAGTCAGAGGAGGCGACCAGATGACCGGAGTCCCGGCATCCGCAGCGGGCGGCTCCTCCAGCGCGCGGAACGCCAAGGGCGTGCCGGGTGCGGTGAGTGTGCCGGGCGCGCTGGGCGCTGCCGGGGCATCCGGTTCCTCGGTCGCCGCTGGGCCCGCTGTCGTCTCCGGGGTGTCCGGGTCCGGGGCTGACTCCCTGGAATCCGACGTTCACGGGGGTGCGAAGGCGGTGCGCGGCGGGAAGTTGGGGGCCGCGGCCGTCAATCAGGCCAGCCTTTGGAACATCGCGAACATTCTTACGATGATCCGGTTGCTGCTGGTGCCGGGCTTTGTGGCCCTGATGCTCGCGGACGGAGGGTACGACCCGGCGTGGCGCTCGCTCGCCTGGGCGGCCTTCGCCGTCGCCATGATCACCGACATTTTCGACGGGCATCTGGCGCGTACGTACGATCTCGTCACCGACTTCGGGAAGATCGCCGACCCCATCGCCGACAAGGCGATCATGGGAGCGGCCCTGATCTGCCTCTCCGCGCTCGGCGATCTGCCGTGGTGGGTGACCGGTGTGATCCTCGGGCGTGAGCTCGGGATCACTCTGCTGCGCTTCGTCGTGATCCGCTACGGCGTGATTCCCGCGAGCCGTGGCGGCAAGCTCAAGACGCTCACACAGGGCGTGGCCGTCGGGATGTACGTCCTGGCGCTGACGGGTCCGCTGGCGACGCTGAGGTTCTGGGTGATGGCCGCGGCGGTCGTGCTGACCGTGGTGACCGGGCTCGACTATGTAAGACAGGCCATTGTGCTGCGCAGGCAGGGAATCGCCGAGCGCGAAGCCACGTCGATGGAGGCGGAACGGTGAGTTCCTTAGCCGCTGACGTGGTGAGACTACTGACGGTGAGGGGTGAGACGCTCGCTGTCGCGGAGTCCCTCACAGGTGGCCTGGTTGCGGCGGAGATCACATCGGCGCCCGGAGCCTCCAAGGCGTTCCGGGGCGCGGTGACGGCGTACGCGACCGAACTGAAGCACGAAGTGCTCGGGGTCGACGCCCGCCTGCTGGCCGCCCGAGGCGCGGTGGATCCGCAGGTCGCGGCCCAGATGGCGGCCGGGGTCCGCAAGATTCTCGGCGCCGACTGGGGTATCGCGACGACCGGTGTCGCCGGCCCGGAACCGCAGGACGGACAGCCCGTCGGGACGGTCTTCGTGGCCGTGGACGGCCCTTTCGCGGCGGATACAGATGCCGAAGGTGGCGGAAAAGTGGCGTCGCTGCGGTTGAACGGCTCCCGGGCGGAAATTCGTATGGAGAGTGTACGGAGCGTACTCGCACTCCTCCTGGAGGGGATTGCGGGCGAACAGACCAAGAACGAGCGGGCACAGCATACGGAACGGAACGGGGGGACCTGATGTTTGCAGCCCTGAGTGAACACGACATCGCTCCCCGCACGGCCGCGGCGCAAGGCGGTACGGTGGGGCGTGAAGGATGCGGCTACGCGGTCCGAGGAGGGAGCCACCGATGATTCTGCTCCGTCGCCTGCTGGGTGACGTGCTGCGTCGGCAGCGCCAGCGCCAGGGCCGTACTCTGCGCGAAGTCTCCTCGTCCGCCCGAGTCTCACTCGGCTATCTCTCCGAGGTGGAGCGGGGGCAGAAGGAGGCATCCTCCGAGTTGCTGTCCGCGATCTGCGACGCGCTGGACGTACGGATGTCCGAGCTCATGCGGGAAGTGAGCGACGAGCTCGCCCTCGCCGAGCTGGCCCAGTCTGCTGCGGCCAACGAGCCTGTGCCCACGCCGGTGCGTCCCATGCTGGGTTCCGTATCGGTGGCCGGTGTGCCACCGGAACGGGTGACCATCAAGGCGCCCGCCGAGGCGGTGGATGTCGTCGCCGCCTGAGGTGCACGAACAGTGAGTGCCTGAGAGCCCCGACCGGGGCTTCTCCGGGGAGACCCGGGGGAGTGTGGTCGGGGTTTTCGCGTTGTGCGTTTCGGCGGCACGGGTCATGAGTCCCTCCATCGGTCCGTCCGTCATGGGTCCGTTTGCCGGGGGGTCGTCGGGCGGTCATGGTGGGGAGGAGGCGGGCGCATGCGGGCGTTCCGGGCGGTCGCCTCCGGGAAAGCGGTGCGCCTCTGTGCCGGTGATGCGCCCTGTGTGTGGGTGAGCGTGGCGTTCTAGCGTGGGGCCGGAGGTGAGTCATGACGGTGCGGACAGTTCACTGGGGGGCGCTTCTGGGGCTCGGGGCCTTGTGGTGGTGGGCCGTTCTGCGGCTCGTGCTGGCGCCCGGTGCGGGGGCGCTGGAGGGGGCGGTCGCGGCCGGGGGGTGGGGGTTGAGCCTGCTTCCGGTGCACTGCGTGCCGAAGACCCGGGGGGCGCGCGTCGCGGGGGTGGTACGGGGGCAGGCCGGTGGGGGTGCCGGTCCTACCAGGGCATCGCTACGCCGCCGTTCGGGCGGAGGATCTGGCCCGTCGTGAACGCCGACGCGTCGGACGCCAGGTGGAGCACCGCGTGCGCGACCTCCTCCGGCTCGCCGACCCGGCCCAGTGGGGACATCCGGGCCATCAGAGCCTCGGCGTGCGCCTGTGCCTCGCCGTCGTGGCGGTCGGTCATCGGCGTACGGATCCACCCCGGCGCGACCGCGTTGACGCGGATGCCGTGGCGCCCGATCTCGGCGGCCAGCGTCTTCGTCAGCTGGACGACCGCTGCCTTCGCCACGCCGTAGCAGAGCAGGCCGGGGTTGCCGGTGTCGACGGCGCCCGAAGCCATGGTGATGATGCTGCCTCTGGTGTTCCCGGAGATCATCAGATGGGCCGCTTCCTGGCAGGCGTACAGCACGCCCTTGAAGTTGACACCCAGGACCCGGTCGAGATCCTCGTCACGTGTCTCCAGTACGGGGCTGCTGTGCATGATCCCGGCGACCGCCGCCATGACGTCCAGTCGCTCGCACGCTGTGACGGCCTGCCGTACCTGGGCCCGGTCGGTGACATCCAGATGGTGGGTACGGGCCGTGCCGCCCATGCCCTTGATCAGCGTCGCCGTCTCGTGCAGTCCCTGCGCGTCCCGGTCGGCGCAGTGCACCACCGCGCCCGCTTCGGCGAGCAGTACGGCGGATGCGCGTCCGATGCCACTGGCGGCTCCGGTCACGAATGCGGTGCGTCCGGTGAGGTCGTACGCCTGTACAGGCATGTTGGGACGGTACGAAAGTTTCTGATGGGTCGTCAACTGTTCGTGCGCGAAGTCAGTTGTACGGGGTTGACTTCCGCCGAGTTCTGGCGCTGCCGGGGGTGGGGGCCGGGCCCGGTTGGCAGGTCGGGCACCAGTAGGTGGGGCGTTCTCGCGAGCCGTCGCCCTGGTCGGCGACGAGGATCGGGGTGTGGCAGCGCAGACAGGGGCGAGGTGCACGGCCGTAGACGAACATGTCCTGGCCCCGCCGGCCCGTAGTGCTGCGGACGGGGCGGTCCCGGTTGGCTTCGAGGAGTCTCTTCGCGAGCGCGGGCAGCTTCGTGATGCGGTCGGCGGGCAGATCGCGGAGGGGCAGCCACGGTGTGACGCCCAGGAGGAAGCACAGCTCGCTCTTGTAGACGTTGCCGATGCCGGCGAGATTGCGCTGGTCGAGCAGGGCTTCGCCGAGGGGACGGGCAGGGGCCGTGAGGAGGTTGGCGAGAGCTTGGTCGGGGTCCCAGTCCGGGCCCAGGAGGTCGGGGCCGAGGTGACCGACGGCCCGGTGTTCGTCGCCAGTGCGCAGGAGTTCGAGTACGGGGAGGCGGTAGCCGACGGCGGTGCGGTCCGCATTGCCGAGGATCGCCCGGATCTGGTGCGACGGGCCGCCGCTCCAGCGCCGGCCGTTCTCGTACACCCTCCAGGAACCGTCCATCCGCAGATGCGAGTGGAGGGTCAGGCCGCCCTCGACACGGGTGAGGAGGTGCTTGCCGCGCGGGGTGACGTCCAGGACGGTGCGGCCGGTGAGGTCGGCCGTGGCGTACTTGGGCACACGGAGATCGGAACGGGTCAGCACCTTGCCCGCGAGCGCGTCGTTCAGCCGCCTCGCGGCCTGCCAGACCGTGTCACCTTCGGGCATGGGTCCAGGGTGGCATGTTGGAGTGAACGAGGCCGCTGCTCAGGCGCGCAGGCGCAGGCCGCGAGGGGTCGCGATGAAGCCCGCTCCTTCCAGGAGGGTGCCGAAGGGGGAGGTCAGGGCCGAGGCGCCGTTGACCCGTTCCACCGTGACCGTGCCGAGGGAACCTGCGCGGGCCGCTGCGGCGAGGGCTTCCGCCGCCGCGCGCAGACGGGGGTCGTCGGTTGGCCGGCTGTCAGGTGCGGAGGGCCAGGCGAGCAGTGTCTTGCCGCCGCGTTCCATGTAGAGCGTCAGCTCTCCGTCGACCAGGACCACCAGCGAACCGGCCTTGCGCCCCGCCTTGTGGCCGGCGTCGGTCGGGGGCTCGGGCCAGGGGAGCGCGGCACCGTACGCGTTCGCCGGATCGGCGGCGGCGAGGACTACGGCACGGATGGCTCCGGAAGAAGCGGAGTGGGTGCGGGACAGAACGTTTCCGGCGAAGCCGTGGGGGGAGGCGAGCGTGTTCTGGGCGGTGGGGGAGCGGGGGGACTCGGAGCTGAAGTCGAGGTCGACGTCCTCTGTGAAGCCGTACTCTGCGAAGCCGTGCTCCGCGGGGAAGACGACGCCGTGTGTGTCGGCCGTGGCGTCATCGCCCGGTGTGCGGGAGTTTCCGGGGATGACGGTGCCGAATGCCGGGACGGGCCGGGAGTCGCCGCGATCTCGGACGTTCGCTGTTGCCCGGAGGCGGTCCACCGCGCCGTCCATGGCGAACTGGGCGGCTCCGAGGCCCTCCACCACGTAGCCGCGACGGGCCTGACCGCTGTCCTCGAAGGCGGAGAGGACGCGGTACACGGCTGAGAAGCCGCCTTCGATGCCCTCCGCCGAAACGGCTCCCCGGGTCACCACGCCGTGGCGGTCGAGCAGGGTGCGGGCCAGGGCGTGGGCGCGGACGGTCGGGTCGGGTTCCTGCCCGGGGAGCAGGGACCAGCGGCCGGCCACGGTCGGTGGGCCGCTGCGCGAGGCGGGGCGCGCGGCGGACGTCAGTGAGCCGTACCGACCGCGGGGGACGGCGCGTTTCGCCCGGTGTGCCGTCGAGCCTGCGGTACGGCCCGAGCCGAGGAGGGCGCGCATCGGGGCGAGCGTGTCGTTCGTGAGCCGGCCCGACCAGGCCAGGTCCCAGACGGCGTCGGCCAGTTGGGGATCCGTGGCGTCCGGGTGCGTGGTGGCGCGGACCTGGTCGGCGATCTGGCGGAAGAACAGCCCGTAGCCTCCGTTGAGGGTGTCGAGGACGGACTGGTGGAGTGCGGTGGGTTCCAGGGGGTGGGGCGGTGGCAGGAGCGGCGGGGCCGCGTCCGCGAGGTACAGCGACACCCATCCGTCCTTGCCGGGGAGGGCGCCCGCCCCGGCCCAGATGACTTCGCCGGCTGCCGTGAGTTCGTCGAGCATCGCGGGGGCGTAGTTCGCCACCCGGGACGGCAGGACCAGCTTCTCCAGGGCGGACGCCGGCACGGAGGCGCCCTGCAACTGCTCGACCGCACGCACCAGTCCGTCGATGCCGCGCAGCGAATGGCCCTTGCCGATGTGCTGCCACTGCGGCAGGAACTGGGCGAGCGCCGCGGGCGGCACCGGCTCCAGCTCGTGCCTCAGGGCGGCCAGGGAGCGGCGCCGAAGACGCCGCAGGACCGCCGCGTCGCACCACTCCTGGCCGATGCCCGCCGGGTGGAACTCCCCCTGTACGACACGGCCGCTTGCCGCCAGACGATGAAGTGCGCCCTCGGTGACCGCCACGCCCAGGCCGAAACGGGCTGCCGCCGTGGTCGAGGTGAACGGGCCGTGGGTGCGGGCGTGCCGGGCGAGGAGGTCGCCGAGCGGATCCTTCACCGGCTCGGTGAAGGCCTCCGGGACACCTACCGGCAGCGCCGTGCCGAGCGCGTCGCGCAGACGGCCCGCGTCCTCGATCGCCGCCCAGTGGCCGGCGCCGCCGATGCGGACCCGGATCGCTCGGCGGGCGTCGGCCAGCTCCCGGGCCCACTGCGGATCGGCTCCGCGCTCGGCCAACTCGGCGTCCGTGAGGGGGCCGAGCAGGCGCAGCAGGTCCGCCACGCCTTCGGCGTCCTTCACGCGCCGGTCCTCGGTGAGCCACTGGAGTTCCCGCTCCAGCTCGGTCAGGACCTCGGCGTCGAGCAGTTCGCGCAGCTCCGCCTGGCCCAGCAACTCGGACAGCAGCCGCGAGTCCAGCGACAGGGCGGCGGCACGCCGCTCGGCCAGCGGTGAGTCGCCCTCGTACAGGAACTGTGCGACGTACCCGAAGAGGAGGGAGCGTGCGAAGGGGGAGGGCTCAGGGGTGGTGACCTCGACCAGGCGCACCTTGCGGGACTCGATGTCACCCATCAGTTCCACGAGCCCGGGCACGTCGAAGACGTCCTGGAGGCATTCGCGGACGGCTTCGAGGACGATGGGGAACGAACCGAACTCGCTTGCTACCTGGAGCAGTTGGGAGGCCCGTTGACGCTGTTGCCACAGGGGGGTGCGTTTGCCGGGGTTGCGGCGTGGGAGCAGCAGGGCGCGCGCGGCGCACTCGCGGAAGCGGGCCGCGAACAGGGCCGAGCCGCCCACCTGGTCGGTGACGATCTGGTTGACCTCGCCCTTGTCGAACGCCACGTCCGCCGCGCCTACGGGGGCCTGCTCGGCGTCGACCGCCGTGTTCAAGGCGGTGCCGGTCTTCACCGGCTCCTGGCCGAGCAGGTCCAGGCCCATCAGATCGGCGTCCGGGAGACGCAGCACGATGCCGTCGTCGGCGTGCATGACCTGGGCGTCCATGCCGTACCGCTCGGCGAGCTTGGCGCCCAGGGCGAGCGCCCACGGGGCGTGGACCTGGGCTCCGAAGGGGGAGTGGACGACGACCCGCCAGTCACCGAGTTCGTCGCGGAACTGCTCCACGACGATGGTCCGGTCGTCCGGGATGTGGCCGCAGGCCTCGCGCTGTTCGGCCAGGTAGGAGAGGACATTGCTGGCGGCCCAGGTGTCAAGGCCGGCGGCGAGGAGCCGGAGGCGGGCGTCTTCCTCGGACAGTGAGCCCACCTCGCGCAGGAACGCGCCCACCGCGCGGCCCAGTTCGAGGGGACGGCCCAGCTGGTCGCCCTTCCAGAAGGGGAGACGGCCCGGGACCCCGGGAGCGGGGGACACCAGGACGCGGTCGCGGGTGATGTCCTCGATGCGCCAGGAGCTCGTACCGAGCGTGAAGACGTCGCCCACGCGGGACTCGTACACCATCTCCTCGTCCAGCTCGCCGACCCGGCCGCCGCCCTTTTTGGGATCGGCGCCGGCGAGGAAGACCCCGAAGAGCCCGCGGTCCGGAATCGTGCCCCCGGAGGTGACGGCGAGACGCTGCGCGCCAGGGCGGCCGGTCACCGTGCCGGCGACGCGGTCCCACACCACGCGCGGGCGCAACTCCGCGAACGCGTCCGACGGATAGCGGCCCGCGAGCATGTCGAGGACGGCGGTGAACGCCGACTCCGGGAGGGAGGCGAAGGGCGCCGCGCGGCGGACCGTGGTCAGCAGGTCGTCGACCTGCCAGGTGTCCAGCGCCACCATCGCGACGAGCTGCTGGGCGAGGACGTCCAGGGGGTTGGCGGGGACCCTCAGGGACTCGATGGAACCGGTACGCATGCGCTCGGTGACCACAGCCGCCTGGACGAGGTCTCCCCGGTACTTGGGGAAGACGACGCCGGTGGAGACCGCGCCCACCTGGTGCCCGGCGCGGCCGACGCGCTGCAGCCCGGAGGCCACGGACGGGGGTGACTCGACCTGGACGACCAGGTCCACGGCGCCCATGTCGATGCCCAGTTCGAGGCTGGAGGTGGCCACCACGGCGGGCAGCCGGCCGGCCTTGAGGTCTTCCTCGACGAGCGCGCGCTGTTCCTTGGAGACCGACCCGTGATGGGCCCGGGCGATGACCGGAGGCGCGCCCTGGGCCGCGCCCGAGCCGCCCATCAGTTCGGCGGGAGCGTGGTGTTCGGGGAGGGGCTCGCCGGTGGCCCGCTCGTACGCGATCTCGTTGAGCCGGTTGCACAGGCGCTCGGCGAGGCGGCGGGAGTTGGCGAACACGATCGTCGAGCGGTGCGCCTGGACGAGGTCGGCGATCCGCTCCTCGACATGCGGCCAGATGGACGGCCGTTCGGCCCCCTCGTTCGCGTCGGCGACCGGGGAGCCGCCCAGTTCGCCCAGGTCCTCGACCGGGACGACGACCGAGAGGTCGAACTCCTTGCCGGACTTGGGCTGGACGATCTCCACCTTGCGACCGGGGGAGAGGTAGCGCGCGATCTCGTCGACCGGGCGGACGGTCGCCGAGAGGCCGATGCGCCGGGCAGGCCTCGGCAGCAGCTCGTCCAGTCGCTCCAGGGAGAGCGCGAGGTGCGCGCCGCGCTTGGTGCCCGCGACCGCGTGCACCTCGTCCAGGATGACCGTCTCCACGCCCGTCAGCGCGTCGCGCGTGGCCGACGTGAGCATCAGGAACAACGACTCCGGGGTGGTGATCAGAATGTCCGGCGGGCGGGTGGCCAGGGCACGGCGCTCGGCGGGCGGGGTGTCGCCGGAGCGGATGCCCACCTTGACCTCGGGCTCGGGCAGACCCAGGCGTACGGATTCCTGGCGGATGCCCGTCAGAGGGCTGCGCAGGTTGCGTTCCACGTCGACCGCGAGGGCCTTGAGCGGGGACACGTAGAGCACGCGGCACCGTTTGTGGGGGTCGGCCGGCGGGGGTGTCGAGGTGAGCTGGTCGAGTGCGGCGAGGAACGCGGCCAGGGTCTTGCCGGAGCCGGTCGGGGCGACCACCAGCACGTCCGAGCCCTCGCCGATGGCCCGCCACGCGCCGGCCTGGGCCGCGGTGGGCGTGGAGAAGGCCCCCGTGAACCAGCCGCGGGTCGCGGGGGAGAAGCCGTCGAGGGCTCGGTGTGCGGAGCTGACCATGCGTCCATCCTGCACCTCGGCACTGACAATCGGCCTGACCTGCACGTTTGCCTCCGGCTGGGGAGCCGCGGAGCTGTGAGGCTGTGGGGTGCGGCGGCGGGTTGGTGGTGAGTGGGGCGTGGTCGTGTGCGGCTTCCCGGCCGGGGGCGTGCGCTCGGTTGTGTGCTGGGTCGGGGTCGCGCCGGGGGAGCCGTCCTCGGTCGGGCGCGGAACCGGCTTCTCACCAACCTGGCGGTGTTTGACGCGCCGGCCGCTGCGGAGGCTGCGCGGGAGTGCGCCTCGGCGGGCTGGGCCGCCCTCACGGAGAATGGTGGGTATGGCAGGTTCGGTGGAGCTGGCTCGGCACTGGCAATACGCGGAGTTGCCCGGTGTCGATCTTCTGCGTGCCCGGTACATCCACAAGACCTTTGTCCGGCACACCCACGAGAACTTCGTCATCGCCGCCATTTCCGAAGGGGTGGAGGTCTTTCACCACCGGGGGACCGATCAGTACGCGGGGCCGGGGGCGCTCGCGCTGGTCAATCCCGATACACCGCACACGGGGCGCGCGGGGGTGCCCGAGGGATGGCGGTACGGGGCTGTCTACCCGGCGCCCGACGTGGTGGCCGCGATCGCCGCGGAGACCACGGCGATCCGGGGGACCCCGGGCTTTGCCGCGCCCGTGTTCGACGATCAGTATTCGGTCGCTCTCGTACATGAGGTGCTGCGTGCGGCGGAGGAGGGCAACGCGTTGGCCGCCGACACGCTCCTGCGGGTGGCGGTGACCCGGCTGCTCCGGCTCAACGGCGGGGCCTTTCAGGAACGGACGGTGCATACGGCGGGCTGGCGGATCGCGGCACGCGCCCGTGCTGTGCTGGAGGAGACGATGGCCGAGCCGCCGACTCTGGAGAAACTCGCCAAAGACCTTGGCACCAGCCCTTTCGCGCTGCTGCGGGCGTTCCGTGACACGTACGGGTTGCCGCCGCACGCCTGGCTGACGCACGCGCGCGTGCGTCGGGCGCGGCGGTTGCTGGACGCGGGTACCGCACCCGCCGACGCGGCCGTCGCCGTCGGCTTCACCGATCAACCCCACCTCAACCGGCACTTCACCCGGATCGTGGGCGTGCCCCCAGGGGCGTACCAGCGCGAGCGCAAGAACGTACAAGACCCGTCGGGGTACCTGCTCCTACCGTCCGACGAGTGGCAGAACAGACAGCTTTCGCAGACATACGTGCCGACGACGGCGGCAAGCCGGACGCCGCCGTCGTACGAGACGCCCTCGGGGTCGGGGTCGCCGTCGGATTGTCCGGCTTCGCCTTCGGAGTGACCTCGGTCGGCAGTGGGCTCACCCTTCTGCAGACCTGTGCGCTCAGCCTTCTGGTGTTCACCGGGGCCTCCCAGTTCGCGCTCGTGGGCGCGCTCGCGGCCGGCGGCAATCCGCTCACCGCAGCAGCGGGAGCCTTCTTCCTGGGGGCGCGCAACGCCGTTTACGGGCTGCGTCTGTCGCAGTTGCTGGCCCTCCCGCGCGCGGTGCGGCCGTTCGCGGCCCAGTGGGTCATCGACGAGACCACGGTGGTCGCCCTGGCGCAGCCCACGCGGCGCAGCGCGCGTATCGGGTTCGTCGTCACCGGGCTCACCCTGTACGTGCTGTGGAACCTCACGACGCTGCTCGGCGGACTGGGGGCCGGGGCCATTGGGGACACCGACGCGTGGGGTCTGGACGCTGCCGGGCCGGCCGTCTTCCTGGCACTGCTCGCGCCGATGCTGAAGTCCGGCGCGGAGCGTGCTGTCGCGGGCCTCGCCGTGGTGCTGGTGCTCGGCTTGCTGCCCGTACTGCCCGCCGGTGTGCCGGTGCTGACGGCCGCGCTCGCCGCGCCCGCTGTTCTGTACGTACAGGCCCGTCGTGGGGCGAGGGACGGAAAGGGTGTGGACCGTTGAACGTCTGGATCGCGATCGGCGTGACGGCCATTGGCTGTTACGCCGTCAAACTCGCCGGACTGCTCGTGCCCGCCGGCGCTCTGGAACGTCCGCTCGTCAGGCGGCTGGCCGTCCTGCTGCCCGTCGCCCTCCTTGCCGCTCTCACGGCCCAGCAGGCCTCCGCCGACGGGCGGGTGCTCGTCCTGGACGCGAAGGCCGCAGGGCTCGCCGCAGCCGCCGTGGCGCTGGTGCTGCGCGCTCCCTTCCTGCTCGTCGTCGCGGCGGCCGTGGCGGTGACGGCGGTGGTTCGGGCGATGACCGGCTGAGGTGGGGCCGTGCCCGCGCTGTGGGGGTCAGCCGACGGGGCGGCCGTATGCCTGCAGGGTGCGCAGTGCCTCGACCGTCACCATGGGGCGTGCCTCCAGGGCGGTGCCCGGTGCCCACGCGCGCCAGCGGATGGGCCAGCCGCCGTCCTCGCGCTGCTCGCTCGCGAGGAAGTCCAGGGAGCGTGTCATCTCCTCCTCCGTGAACCACGCGCGCGCGAGCGAGCCCGGTGTCCTCGCGTAGTCGTACGGGAAGTGGTGCTCGCCCGGGGCGTAGCCGGGGGCCACCGGGTGGGAGCCGAGGCGCTCCGGGTCGAGTGCCACGAGCCGCTGCTCGCGCACCAGGCGGCCCAGCCGGTCGGCCGCCGCCTCCGCGCGTGAGCGGTCCGGAACCGAGTCCAGGAAGGCCACGGCGGCCTCCACCTCGTACGGATGGGACTTCTCCAGGGAGTCGACGGCCTGCCAGCAGAAGTCCGTGGCCCGGAACAGCCAGGCGTGCCACACCTCGTTGCGGTGCAGCAGGCCCACCACCGGGCCGGTGGCGAGGAGTTCGCTCGGTGGATCGGCCACGATCGACACGAACGGCGCCGCCGGATAGCCGCGCTGGCTGGGATGGATCGCCGGCAGCGCGCCGTCCGGCGCGGAGACCGAGGTCAGATAGCGGCACACGCGCTCCACCCGCTGCCCGCCGCAGCGCCCGATGGCGTCCAGGACGCGCAGCGCGTGCCCTGTGTGCAGGGGCTGGCTGACGGGGCCGCGAAGATCGGGTTCCAGCGCGTGGCCGTATCCGCCGTCCTCGTTGCGGTAGGCGTCCAGCGCGGTCTCGACCGAGTCGGCGTCTCCGTTCAGGAAGTGGTACGCGAAGCGGCGCTGCTCCAGCACGCGCGCGGTGAGCCACACGAAGTGCTCGGCACGGAAGAGCGGGGAGCGCGCCGGGGGCGTCGGGGGGAGTGGGGATGCTCCTGTTTCGGCCATGTGTCAGACCGTAGGGCGCAGAGCGGTCCCGGCGAGCGGTCACGGCGTCGGCCCACCCTCAGGGGCGGGATACTGAAGTCATGCGGTTGACGGTCTTCTGGCAGCGGATGGCGGAACACTTCGGGTCGGGGTATGCCGACACCTTCGCGCGCGACCACGTGATGACGGAACTCGGCGGACGGACTGTGCACGAGGCACTGGACGCCGGTTGGGAGGCCAAGGACGTGTGGCGTGTGGTGTGCACTGCTATGAACGTTCCGGCGGAAAACCGCTGAAATCGTACGTAAGTGACGCCGGTCGGCCGCGAAGGTCGCAGGGCGGCGACTGATTGCCGGTGGCGTGGGCGAGACTTGCACCGTGGCATCCACAGACGACACCGGGCAGCTCGGACAGCAGGCGTCCCCGTTCGGCGCGACGCCGCCCCCGCCCCCGGCCGGGAACGCCGCCGGGCAGGGCGCGCGCATGCCACGCTGGCTGCCGCGTGCCATGATGCTGGCGCTCGCCCTCGTCGGCCTGTTCCAACTGGGCAGTTGGGCCTTCCATCAGCTCACGGGCCTGTTGATCAACATCCTGATCGCGTTCTTCGCCGCGCTCGCGATCGAACCCGCGGTGAGTCGCATGGCGGCGCGCGGTGTGCGCCGGGGGTTGGCGACCTTCCTGGTCTTCATCGGCCTGCTCATCGCGATCGCCGGATTCGTCACCCTGCTCGGCTCCATGCTCGCCGGCCAGATCATCAAGATCGTCGAGGACTTCCCGGCCTATCTCGACTCCGTCATCAGCTGGATCAACGCGCATTTCAACACAGACCTGAAGCGCGTGGACGTCCAGGAGGGCCTGCTCCGCTCCGACTGGCTGCGCAGTTATGTACAGAACAGTGCCACCGGTGTCCTGGACGTCTCCACCCAGGTCTTGGGTGGCCTTTTCCAGATGCTGATGATCACGCTGTTCGCGTTCTACTTTGCCGCCGACGGGCCGAGGCTGCGCCGCACGCTGTGCTCCGTACTGCCGCCCGCCCGGCAGGTCGAGGTGCTGCGCGCGTGGGAGATCGCCGTCGACAAGACCGGCGGCTATCTGTACTCCCGCGGCCTGATGGCGCTCATCTCCGGGGTCGCCCACTACGTCCTGCTGGAGTTCCTGGACGTGCCGAACGCGCCCGTGCTCGCCGTCTGGGTGGGGCTGGTCTCGCAGTTCCTCCCGACCATCGGCACCTATCTCGCCGGCGCCCTGCCGATGCTGATCGCCTTCACCGTCAACCCCTGGTACGCACTGTGGGTGCTGGTCTTCGTCGTGCTCTACCAGCAGTTCGAGAACTACGTGCTGCAGCCCAAGCTGACCGCGAAGACCGTCGACATCCACCCCGCGGTCGCCTTCGGCTCGGTCGTCGCCGGCACCGCGCTCCTCGGCGCCGTCGGCGCGCTGATCGCCATCCCGGCGGTCGCCACGCTCCAGGCGTTCCTGGGGGCGTACGTGAAGCGGTATGACGTCACGGACGACCCTCGTGTCCAGGGGCACCGCGGACGGGGCCGGGGGACGAGTGTCGTCACGCGGGTGCGGAACCTGGTGGACGGGCGGCGGGTTGCCGTCACCGAGAATTCGGCGCACTCCGCGGGGGTGCCGGAACAGGGGTCGACACACTCGGATCCGGGGAAGGGCTCCACGCCCGCGTGAGCGAGCCCCGGGCCGCGGCGCCGCTCACGTACGCCGCGCGGCCGCCGCCTGCCGCCCGGGTGTCGCGGGGGCTCGCAGTGTGACAGGGGTGCCCGGCACCGCCCTGTCCGGTCGACGATGCCTCGTTCGTGGGCTCCTGGAGTGCGACCCCGGCATCCGGGCCGCCCGTCGGACCACGAACTCGGTCTCGGAGGTGCCGTGTGTCGCGCTTGACACAAAAATCGAACATCCATTCTGATTGAGGTTCCGGCGAGGCTCTCGACGGGGATTTCGTCAGGGTTTTCATAGATGTGTGCCCGAGTTATCCACAGGCCGGACGGGCGTCGGGGCGCATTGTCAGTGGCAGGCGTTAGCGTCTTTGACGTGAAGCGATCGACTCAAGCAAACCGGGTGGAACCCATGGCAGGAACCGACCGCGAGAAGGCGCTCGACGCCGCGCTCGCACAGATTGAACGGCAGTTCGGCAAGGGCGCAGTGATGCGCCTGGGCGAGCGGCCGAATGAGCCCATCGAGGTCATCCCCACCGGGTCGACCGCACTCGACGTCGCCCTCGGTGTCGGCGGTCTGCCGCGCGGCCGAGTGGTGGAGGTGTACGGCCCGGAGTCCTCCGGCAAGACGACCCTGACCCTGCACGCGGTGGCGAACGCGCAGAAGGCCGGCGGACAGGTCGCCTTCGTGGACGCGGAGCACGCCCTCGACCCCGAGTACGCGAAGAAGCTCGGCGTCGACATCGACAACCTGATCCTGTCGCAGCCGGACAACGGTGAGCAGGCCCTGGAGATCGTGGACATGCTGGTCCGCTCCGGTGCCCTCGACCTCATCGTCATCGACTCCGTCGCCGCGCTCGTCCCGCGCGCGGAGATCGAGGGTGAGATGGGTGACTCGCACGTGGGTCTGCAGGCTCGCCTCATGAGCCAGGCACTCCGCAAGATCACCGGTGCGCTGAGCCAGTCCGGGACCACCGCGATCTTCATCAACCAGCTCCGCGAGAAGATCGGCGTGATGTTCGGCTCCCCGGAGACCACGACCGGTGGCCGGGCGCTGAAGTTCTACGCCTCGGTGCGGCTCGACATCCGGCGCATCGAGACGCTGAAGGACGGCACCGACGCGGTCGGCAACCGCACCCGCGTCAAGGTCGTCAAGAACAAGGTCGCGCCGCCCTTCAAGCAGGCGGAGTTCGACATCCTCTACGGGCACGGCATCAGCCGCGAGGGCGGTCTGATCGACATGGGCGTGGAGCACGGCTTCGTCCGCAAGGCCGGTGCCTGGTACACGTACGAGGGTGACCAGCTCGGCCAGGGCAAGGAGAACGCGCGCAACTTCCTGAAGGACAACCCCGACCTCGCCAACGAGATCGAGAAGAAGATCCTTGAGAAGCTGGGCGTCGGCGTACGGCCTCAGGAGCCGACGGCCGAGCCGGGTGCGGACGCGGCGGTATCGGCGGCCACGGGCACCACCGGGCACGAGGCCGCGAAGACGGTTCCGGCTCCCGCGGCCAAGACCACCAAGGCCAAGGCCACGGCGGCCAAGAGCTAGCCCGTGACACGACGAACCGACTGGGCCGAGTACGCCTACCCTGGTGCCTCGGAAGACCGGGGTGGCGGGGGCCGCGAGGGCTTTGGCGGGTACGGGGACAGCGCCTATGGGGATCCCGGGCCATACGGGGGTGGCCACGGGGCCCACGAGGGCGACGGGATGTACGAGGGTGACGGAGGCTCTGCCGTCGGAACGCGTCGCGGTGATGGTTCGCCGGGGAGCGGCGGATACCGGAGTGACGGTTCTCCGGGAGGCAGGCGGCGCGGTGGTGACGGCGGCCGGCACGAGGAGGGCGGCTCACGCGGTACGGGCTCGCGTGGTCGTCGCCGGCAGCGCGGCTTCGGCGAGCCGGGCGGCGACCCACAGGACGGAGGTTCCGTTTCCTCGTCGAGGGCCGAGGCGACGGAACCCCCGGCGGGCCCGGCTGAGCGGGCGCGGGCGATCTGTCTGCGCCTGCTCACCGGGACCCCGCGTACGAGGAAGCAGCTCGCGGACGCCCTGCGCAGGCGCGAGATCCCGGACGAGGTGGCCGAGGAGGTGCTGTCCCGGTTCGAGGAGGTCGGACTGATCAACGACGGCGCGTTCGCGGACGCCTGGGTCGAGTCCCGCCACCACGGCCGGGGACTGGCCCGGCGGGCGCTCGTACAGGAACTGCGTACCAAGGGCGTGGACTCGACGCTCATCGACGAGGCTGTCGGACAGCTCGACTCCGAGCAGGAGGAGACGACCGCGCGTGCGCTCGTCGCCCGCAAGCTGCGTGCGACACGCGGCCTCGACCGCGACAAGAGGCTGCGGCGCCTGGCGGGCATGCTCGCCCGCAAGGGCTACCCCCAGGGCATGGCCCTGAGGGTGGTCCGGCAGGCGCTGGAGGAGGAGGGCGAGGACACCGAGTTCCTCGCGGACGACGGGTACTGAACCCTGCTGTGCCGAGGTTTGGCCGTTCCGAGAGGCGGTTGTGTGCTCGGGAGGTCTGCGTCCGGCCCTGAACACGGTAGACGCGCGGGGGCGCCGACCGCGTTCAGGGCCGGGTGAACGGCACGACTGTTTCGGGTGTTCAGCGCGGCCGGCGCCTCCCCGGAAGCCTGGCCGCCCGCCACGCCTGGAACCCTCCGGCCAGGTCGGCAGCCAGGCCTCGCTGCCGCCGGGTCCCTCCAGGCGTACCCCAGGTGCGGCCCTCGGGGTCGAGCGGCAGGGAGGCGATCAGCTCGGCGTCGGCGGCCGTACGTCGTACGAAATCGAGGAGGTCCGCCTGCGCCGGGGTCTCGGGAGCCCCGGAGAGCCGGGCGGGTGGGGATACTGAGGGTGACACGGACACGGGTACCGTCCTGGTGAACGTTCGCGGGAGCGCGCGACTGCGCGGGAGAGCGGCGGCGCGGAGATCGGGATGCGAATTCAGCGGGACGGGCGACATAGGCAGCCCGCATAGCGGACGAGGTCCGCCACAGGCGCACATAGGTGTCGGCGTCGGTCACGCTCCGGGCTAGAGCATGGGGGTGCGGAGCGGTCAACTGGTTGTCACCATGTGGGCGCGTGGTGATGCGAGGGGCGGACGGCCGAGGAGCGGACGACAAGAGGGCGGGGCCAGGAGGAGGCGTCAGCGCGTGCCTGCCGCCGCCTCGGTGTTCGTCGAGGTGTTCGACTCGCTCGCCTTGCCGGTCTCGCCTGCCTTGTCCGTCGCGTTGTCCGTGCTGTCCTGCACGCGCCCGCCCAGTGTCGCCTCGGCCGCCGCGTACAGGTCGGCCGGGCGCACGCCGCTCAGCGCCGTGACCAGATGCCCGTCCGGGCGTACCAGAAGCACGGTGTGGGCGGCCGCGCCCGGATAGCTCTCGGTGACCAGCAGCTCCGCGGGGTGCGGCAGCGCCGCCACCGCGGCCGCCAGCCTGGGCATGATCCCGGCGCTCACCCAGTGCTTGCGTTCCCACACCCCCGTCCCCGGCGCGATCAGCACCACCAGCAGCGCACCGCGGCCCAGCCGCTCCCGCAGCCGGACGAAGGAGCCGTCCTCCGCGGTGACGCGGACGTCCGTCACCTGTGCGCCGGGCGGGGTGTCCACCGAGATCTCCGCCTCGATGTGCTGAGGCGCCAGCGGCGAACGGTCGTACGCCCCCGGCCCGCCCAGGACTCCGCGCCCCAAGTGACCGTCCGTGAGCAGCGCGTCGTGCCCGCGGGCCGACACCGGGACGTACGACCGCAGCCCTCCGCCGCCGCGCAGCAACGGCAGTGCCTGGTCGGCGGCGCGCAGCCGGGCGGAGACGGCCGCGCGCCGCTCGGTCTGGTAGCTGTCCAGCAGCGCCTCGTGTGGCCCGTGGTGCCAGGCCAGGCCCAGCTTCCAGGCGAGGTTGTCGGCATCCCGAAGCCCCTCGTCCAGCCCCTGCGTGCCGAGCGCGCCGAGCAGGTGGGCGGCGTCCCCGGCGAGGAAGACCCGGCCGGCCCGCCAGCGTCGGGCGAGCCGGTGGTGGACGATGTGGACGCCTGTGTCGAGCAGGTCGTACGGCGGCGTGGTGCCTCCGCTCCAGCCCGCGAGGGTCTCCCGGACGCGGGTCACGAGAAGTTCGGGCGTGACCAGGTCCTTGCCGGGCGGCAGCAGCCAGTCCAGGCGCCACACGCCGTCGGGCAGCGGGCGGGCGGTGATCTCCCCGGCGGACGGTCCGGATGTCCGCCACGGCGGCATCCGGTGCAACAACGCCTCACCGGGCCACGGAAGTTCCGTACGCAGCGCCGCCACGGCGTGTCGTTCCACGGCCGTACGTCCGGGGAAGCGGATGTCCTGGAGTTTGCGCACCGTGGAGCGCGGGCCGTCGCAGCCGACCAGGTAACTGCCGCGCCACCACGTGCCGCCGGGGCCACGGGTGTGTGCCGTGACGCCGGAGGGCTCCTGCTCCACGGAGTCGAGACGGCTGTTGACGGCGACCTTGACGAGCCGCTCACGCGCGATGGCGCTCCGCAGGGCACCGGTCAGTACGTGCTGGGCGACGTGCAAGGGGATGGCGGATTCCGTGAGGGGCGCCGGTCCGAGCCCCAAGGGGGGCGCGTCGGCAGGCTCGCCGGGTTCCTCGGCGCCGAAGGAGATCTGGCGCATCACCTGCCTGCGCCGCATCGACCGCCATCCGGCCCAGTGGAAACCGGCCTCGGTGATCGGCACACCGGTCAGCCGCTCCAGCAGCGCGGCGGTGTCCTCGCGCAGCACGACGGTACGCGCGGGGCGCTGGTCGTCCTTGCCCGGCCCCTCGTCGAAAAGGACCGAAGGGACCTCCTGACGCGCCAGCGCAAGCGCCAGCGTGAGTCCGACCGGCCCCGCTCCGACGATGATCACCGGGTCCATGGCGCGGCGCCCCCTGCCCAGAGCGACGTCTTCATCGACACAAGTGAACAGGAAGTTGGAGCGGGGTGCACGATCACAGAACGTATGCAACAGACTCCGCGCCACCCGGTCAAGCTGGACGCACCACAGGCGCCTGCCCCGACCCGTTCGACGTTTCCCCTGGTACGGCATGTGCACCCGGTGCCGGTGGCAGACGACGGAGGCAGTGGCGAACGCGCCACTGCCTCCGTGCCGGTCACGCCGCTGCGTCCGGGCGGGTCATCGAGTTGAGCGTCCGTCAGATGGTGCCGCCCGCGCCGGTCGCCTCCGTGCCGGCCACGGTCGCCGCTCCGAGCACCACACCGGTCGACTTCTTGCCGCGTCGCAGTCTGGCCTCCAGCCAGCTCGCGAAGCTGGTGATGAGGAAGTTGAGCGCGATGAAGATGACCGCCACCACGACGAAGCTCTGAACGACGTTGGCGTAGTTGGCCGCGAGTGTGCCGCGCGTGTTGAGCAACTCGGTGAACCCGATCATCACGCCGCCCAGCGCGGTGTCCTTCACGATGACCACGAGCTGGCTGATGATGGCCGGCAGCATCGCGGTGACGGCCTGCGGCAGCAGGACGTTGGTCATCGTCTGCCCCTTGCGCAGCCCGACCGCCATCGCGGCCTCAGACTGGCCCTTGGGCAGGGAAAGGATGCCGGCCCGTACGATCTCGGCGAGGACGGACGCGTTGTAGAGGACCAGGCCTGTGACGACGGCGTAGAGCGGCCGCTGTTCGCTGCTGACGTTCGTGTAGCGGTCGTAGAACTCGTTGGCGAACAGCATCAGCAGCAGGACCGGGATCGCTCGGAAGAGCTCGACCACGGCGCCTGCCGGACCCCTCACCCACCGGTGGTCGGAGAGGCGCGAGATACCGAAGAACGCGCCCAGCGGAAGGGCGATCACCATGGCCAGTGCCGCGGCCTTCAGTGTGTTGACGAGGCCCGGCAGCAGATAGGTCGTCCAGGCCTGGGACTCGGTGAACGGCTTCCACAGGGCCCACCTCAGCTGGCCCTTGTCGTCCATGGTCTGCCAGATCCACCACAGGAGCAGGGCGAGCAGGACGACGAAGACCACCGAGAGGAGCACGTTGCGCCGCTTGGCGCGGGGCCCCGGAGTGTCGTAGAGAACGGAACTCATCGCTTCACCGCCAGTCGCTTGCTCAGCCAGCCGAGGAGGAGGCCGGTGGGGAGGGTCAGTACCACGAACCCGAATGCGAAGACGGCACCGATGAGCAGCGTCTGGGCCTCGTTCTCGATCATTTCCTTCATCAGGAGGGCGGCCTCGGCCACGCCGATCGCGGCTGCCACGGTCGTGTTCTTGGTCAGGGCGATCAGTACGTTGGCCAGCGGGCCGATCACCGAACGGAAGGCCTGCGGCAGTACGATCAGCCGCAGGGTCTGGTTGAAGCTCAGTCCGATGGCACGGGCCGCCTCGGCCTGTCCGAGCGGCACCGTGTTGACGCCGGAGCGGATCGCCTCGCAGACGAACGCCGCGGTGTAGGCGACGAGGCCTAGTATCGCCAGGCGGAAGCCCTGGACTTGGAAGTCGGACGCGCCCATCGTCACGCCGAAGATGTCGGCGAGGCCGAGCGAGGTGAAGACGATGATGACGGTCAGGGGGATGTTCCGGACGATATTGACGTAGGCCGTGCCGAACCCGCGCATGAGCGGCACCGGGCTGACCCGCATCGCGGCCAGGAGGGTGCCCCAGACCAGAGAGCCGACGCCGGAGAAGACGGTGAGTTGTACCGTCGTCCAGAAGGCGCCCAGCAGGCTCGGGTCGTCATAGTCTGAAAGAAAGTCGAACACGATTCCCCGCGCTTCCGGGTGTGTGGCGTACGTGGACAGCGCGGCGTGCCGCCGCCTTGACCGCAGTCGGCGACGGCACGCCGGTGAACCCTCGTGCTACTTGACGATGTCGCCGATCTTCGGCGCGGGCTCGTTCTTGTAGTTGGCCGGACCGAAGTTGTCCTGGACCGCCTGGTCCCAGGCCTTGTCGCTGACCATCTTCTCGAGGGCGTCGTTGATCTTGTTGACGGTCTCGGTGTCGCCCTTCTTCACGCCGATGCCGTAGTTCTCGTTGCTCAGCTTGAGGCCGGCGAGCTTGAACTGGCCCTTGTACTGCTCCTGCGCGGCGAAACCGGCGAGGATCGAGTCGTCCGTGGTCAGAGCGTCCACGGCGCCGCTCTGCAGAGCGGCGATGCACTCCGAGTAGCCGCTGTTCTCCTTGAGGTTGGCCTCCGGGGCGAAGTCGTTCTTGACGTTCTGCGCCGAGGTGGAGCCGGTCACCGAGCACAGGTTCTTGCCGTTGAGGTCGGTGCTCTCGGTGATGTCCGAGTCGGCCTTGACCAGCAGGTCCTGGTGGGCCAGCAGGTACGGGCCGGCGAAGTCGACCTTCTCGGCGCGCTCGTCGTTGATCGAGTAGGTGGCCGCGATGAACTTCACGTCGCCGCGGGCGAGCGCGTTCTCGCGGTCGGCGCTCTTGGTCTCGACGAACTCGATCTGGTCGGGCTCGTAACCGAGTTCCTTGGCCACGTACGTGGCCACGTCGACGTCGAAGCCGGAGAAGGACCCGTCGGGCTCCTTCAGGCCGAGACCGGGCTGGTCGAACTTGATGCCGATCTTGATCTTGTCGCCGCCGCCGGAACCCGAGCCGGTGTCGCTGCTGTCGCTGTCGTCGCCACATGCGGTCGCGGTCAGGGCGAGGACGAGTGCGGTGGCCGCCGCGGCGGAGATCTTGCGAAGCTTCATGGTGAACATCCTTTGCGTGGTGAGGAGAATGCCGTCGTTGCGGGTGACACAGGCCGTCACTGATTCGGGCGCGTCGTCGGTGCGCATTCGTCAGTGGTGCAGGATCTTCGACAGGAAGTCCTTGGCGCGGTCGCTGCGCGGGTTGCTGAAGAACTGGTCCGGGACAGCCTCTTCGACGATGCGGCCGTCCGCCATGAACACCACTCGGTTCGCGGCCGAACGGGCGAACCCCATCTCGTGGGTGACGACGATCATGGTCATGCCCTCGCGGGCGAGCTGCTGCATGACCTCCAGGACCTCGTTGATCATCTCCGGGTCGAGAGCCGACGTGGGCTCGTCGAAGAGCATGACCTTGGGGTCCATGGCCAGGGCTCGTGCGATGGCGACCCGCTGCTGCTGGCCGCCGGACAGCTGCGCGGGGTACTTGTCCGCCTGCGTGGCCACGCCCACCCGGTCGAGCAGGGCGCGGGCCTTCTCCTCGGCCGCCTTTTTGTCGGCCTTGCGGACCTTGATCTGGCCCAGCATCACGTTTTCGAGCACGGTCTTGTGCGCGAACAGGTTGAAGGACTGGAACACCATGCCGACGTCGGCCCGCAGCCGGGCCAGCGCCTTGCCCTCCTGGGGCAGCGGCTTGCCGTCGATCGAGATGTCTCCCGAGTCGATGGTCTCCAGACGGTTGATAGCACGGCACAGGGTGGACTTACCGGACCCGGAGGGTCCGATGACCACGACCACCTCGCCGCGGGCGATAGTCAGGTCGATGTCCTGGAGAACGTGCAACGCGCCGAAGTGCTTGTTGACGCTCTTCAGGACGACCAGATCGCCGGTCGCGGGCACGTCGTCCTTGGTCACCGATACTTCGGTCATCGCTTACTGGCTCCGTCCGCCTCGGTTTCGGAGGACAGTAGTGACCCCGTGAGACCAGCGTCATTACATCTGAGGGAGAATTGAGGATAACGATCTGATGTCAGGTCAACACGCTTTGTAGCGTCCTCCGAAAGAGGCGTACCGGGTGGATAACGGAAGCGGTCCGCAACCGGAACGTGCACGCGCGCGTGTGTGTCCACATGGTGTACTCCGCTGGTGCGCCGCGTGTGGTGCGCCAGTCGAAGTGGTACGGCCGATGAACCGAAGGAGGCCGCGATGCGACTGCTCCTCGTCGAGGACGACAACCATGTCGCCGCCGCGCTCTCCGCGGTGCTGGCACGGCACGGTTTCGACGTCACGCACGCCCGCAGCGGCGAGGAGGCACTCCAGGCGCTCGTCCCGGAAGGCAACGGCTTCGGCGTGGTGCTGCTCGACCTGGGTCTGCCCGACCAGGACGGCTACGAGGTGTGCGGCAAGATCCGCAAGCGCACCAGTACCCCCGTGATCATGGTCACCGCGCGTTCCGACGTCCGCTCCCGCATCCACGGCCTCAACCTCGGTGCCGACGACTACGTCGTGAAGCCGTACGACACCGGGGAGCTGCTCGCCCGGATCCACGCCGTCAGCCGGCGCAGCGTCCACGAGGACGCCGCCGAGGCCGGTGAGAACGAGCTGCTCCTGGGCTCCCTGCGGATCGAACTGTCCACCCGGCAGGTCATCGTGGACGGTTCGGTGGTCCAACTGACCCGTAAGGAGTTCGATCTGCTCGCCCTCCTCGCGCAGCGTCCCGGAGTGGTGTTCCGCCGCGAACAGATCATCAGTGAGGTCTGGCGCACCAGCTGGGAGGGGACCGGCCGCACCCTGGAGGTGCATGTCGCCTCCCTGCGCGCGAAGTTGCGCATGCCGGCGCTGGTCGAGACCGTCCGCGGCGTGGGCTACCGGCTCGTCGCTCCGACGCAGTAGCGGGGACGGGTGCGCACACGTCTCCTCCCGCTGCTCATCGTCCTGATGGCGGCCGTCCTGCTCGCGCTCGGCATCCCTCTCGCCATCAGCGTGGCCGCGGCTCAACAGCAGACGGTCGTCGTCGACCGGATCGACGACACCGCGCGCTTCGCGGCGCTAGCTCAGTTCGTCACCGACCGGCCCACCGGGTCCCGTGTCAAGGACGCGGTCACCGACGAGCGCGGTGAAACCCTCCAACGGGAACTGGAGAGCTACTACGACGTCTACGACATCCGTGCTGGTGTCTTCTACCGCAATGACGTTCCCATGGCCAATGCTCCGGCCGACTGGTACCTGCCGGAAACGGGCGAGGTGCGTGACGCGTTCGCCGAGGCGCTCCTCTCCCGCCGCAGCCACGATCCGCAGCAGGTCTGGCCCTGGCAGCGGCACCGGCTCGTCGTCGCGTCGCCGGTCATCCGGGACGGCGACGTCGTGGCCGTCGTGGTCACCGACTCGCCCACCGGACAGATGCGTTCACGGACGCTGCACGGCTGGCTCGTCATCGGCGCCGGCGAGATCGCCGCGATGCTGCTCGCCGTGGGCGCCGCGCTGCGCCTCACCGGCTGGGTACTCAAGCCCGTACGCGTCCTCGACGCCACCACGCACCGCATCGCGACCGGCAGCCTGAAGTCCCGGGTCGCGGTGGCCGGCGGGCCGCCGGAACTCAGACGGCTGGCCCGGTCGTTCAACGAGATGGCGGACAACGTCGAGGAGGTGCTGGAGCAGCAGCGTGCCTTCGTCGCCGACGCCTCGCACCAGCTGCGCAACCCTCTCTCGGCGCTGCTGCTGCGTATCGAACTGCTCGCCCTCGAACTGCCGGAGGGAAACGAGGAGGTCGCCTCGGTCCGCACCGAGGGAAAGCGTCTGGCCGAGGTACTGGACAACCTCCTCGACCTGGCGCTGGCCGAGCATGCAGAGGTGGATCTCGCACTCACCGACATCGGCGCGCTGACGGCCGAGCGCGTCGCGGCCTGGACCCCGCTCGCCGAGGCCAAGGGCGTCCGCCTGGTCGGCGACTGCCCGGCCACCACAGCGTGGGCCGACCCGGTCACACTGTCCAGCGCCTTGGACGCGGTGATCGACAACGCGGTGAAGTTCACGCCGGGGGACGAGCGTGTGCAGGTGTCGGTCGCGTCGAACGGCGGGACGTCCACGATCGTGGTCACCGACGGCGGCCCGGGCCTCACCGACGAGGAACTCGTCCGTATCGGCGACCGCTTCTGGCGCAGCGGCCGGCACCAGAACGTCAAGGGCTCGGGACTCGGCCTCTCCATCTCCCGGGTCCTGCTGGCGGCGGGCGGCGGCTCGATCTCGTACGACCATCACGAGCCGCACGGCCTGAAGGTGACGGTGCGGCTGCCGAGGACGGGCCCGGCGTCGTGACGGACCCGCACGGCGTCAGGCTCTACGGCTTGACCGAGCGGTAGTAGCGCCGCGCGCCGTCGTGCAGGGCCAGCGGGTCGGTGTAGATGGCGGTCCGCAGGTCCACGAGCTGCGCCGAGTGGACGTGGGCGCCGATGACGTCCCGGCTGTTGATCACCGAACGGGTCAGCCACTCGGTGAGCTTCGGGTCCATGTCCTCGCGTGTCATGAGCAGGTTGGACACCGCGAGCGTCGCCACGGTCGAGCCGTCCTGGACGGACGGGTAGGCCGACTCGGGCATGTTGGTGGCCCGGTAGTAGCGGGAGGCTCCGCCCTGTTCGTGCAGCTTGGTGAGCAGGGCCGCGTCGAGCGGGACGAAACGGAAGGGGAAGTCCTTCGCCAGCTCCACCAGACCGTTCGTGGGCAGTCCGCCGGACCAGAAGAAGGCGTCGATCTGGTCCCGTTTGAGCCGCCCGGGCCCGGTGTCGATGCCGTCGGTGAAGGCCTTGATGTCCTTCGCCGGGTCGAGACCGGCGGCGGCCAGCACCCTGTTCGCGATCAGTCGCACGCCTGAGTTGTCCAGCCCTATGGCCACCCGTTTCCCCCGCAGGTCCTCCACGGTCGAGATCTTGGAGTCGCGTGCCACGACGAGCTGCACATAGTCGTCGTAGAGGCGCGCGACCCCGCGCAGCGCGTCGGCCCCCGGCAGCTTCCTCAGTTTGTACGTCTCCACCGCGTCGGCCGCCGCGATGGTGAAGTCCGCGTCGCCCGTGGCCAGCCGCTCGACGTTCTCCTGCGATCCCTGGCTCGTCAGCAGCCGTACGTTGAGGTTGGGCATGTCCCTGGCGAAGGCGTTACTGAGCCGCGAACCGTACTGGTGGTAGACGCCGGCCGGTGTCCCGGTGCTGAACGTGATCGTCCCGTCCGGAGGCTCATCGTCCAGCGGCAGCAGCCACCACAGCAGCAGCCCGAAGACCACCAAACCGGCGGCCGAGCCCATGAGGGCCCGTCGCCTGCGGAACCGGGGGAGCACCTTGAACATGCGCGCGATCCTGCCAGTACGGCCCCGGTGCTGGCCAGGGGAGGCGAAAGGGCGGGCGTCTGCCGTACGGCGATCGGACCGACTTCCGGAGAGCCGCCGCGAGATCGCTGGAGTCACCGCATGTGCTCCGCTGTCGCCTCTTCCGCCTTGCCCGCCGACCTCGTCCGGGAATTCCACCTGGCCTTCGGCCCCGACACCCGCAGCACGCCTGCCGAGGTCTCCCCGAAGCTCGCGGCGCACCGGGGCGAGCTGCTCGCGGAGGAGGTCGCCGAGGTCGCGGTCGCGGTCCCGCTGGATTGGCTGGCACACGAGCCGGCCGACGTCGTGTACGGCACGGCCCTGGTGCACGGGATCGACCTCGACGCGGTGATCGCGGAGATTCACCGGGCCGATATGACGAAGCTGGGCCCCGACGGCCTGGTCGCCCGCAGAGCCGACGGCAAGGTGCTCAAGGGCGGCCACTACCGGGCCCCGGACGTCGGGGCCGTTCTGCGCAGCCAGGGCTGGAACGCGGGCGAGCGGTAACCCGTACGGCCCTGCTCCACGCACCCCGCCTGCCCTTGTCGCATGAGCAGCAGCGACCGGATCCAGGCCGGGGACGTCAGGACATACGCAGTGCGCACCTACGGGTGGTGACGCTCTCAAACCCTCGGAAGCGCCCCTGGCCCGGTGTTTTCCGAGTCGCCTGCTGCCTTCCTCGGGGAGGGCTGTCAGACGCCCGTGCCGGGTGCGGTGAGAGAGGCGAGGGCGGCGTCGAGGCGGCGGGTGGCCTCTTCGGCGACCGGGCGCAGGGCGTCCAGTTCGGTGAGGGTGACCATCGTGCCGGGGTCGAGGGCCTGTACGACGGTGCGGTCGCCGTCGCGGCGGACGACGACGTTGCAGGGCAGCAGCAGACCGATGGTGCGGTCGGTCTCCAGTGCGCGATGGGCCAGGGGTGGGTTGCAGGCGCCGAGGATGACGTAGTCCTCCATGTCCTGGTCGAGCTTGGCCTTGAGGGTGGCGGTGACGTCGATCTCGGTGAGGATGCCGAAGCCCTGCTGGGCCAGGGCCTCCCGGACCCTTTCCACAGTGGTGGCGAAGTCGGTGTCGAGGTGCACGGTGCGGTCGTAACGCATGGAGTCGGCCTTCCTGTTCGTATCGTTCAGGGCGATGGCGTCGCCCCTGGCTGGCGGCGGATGCCTGGGGCCGTGGTGCTCGGGAGACCTGGAGCGGGGCGCCCGCCGTTGGCCTTCCCCCGAGCCGCCCGCGATGCCCGCCTTGCCGGATCGGCCGCCGCGGGTCGCTCCGGTTCATGCCCGCCGACGTGCTCGGGCTGGTCGACCAGCAGCCGGTGGCCGCGTACCTGGACGGCGTACGCATTCCCCTCGACACGGGCTGCCTCCAGCCGGTGCGCATCCGGTTGTGGCGGACGGGTGGGGGTGACGGTGTCAGGTGGGGTGTGGGCCATGGACGCGTCTCCTCCGGTCCGCCGAGTCGCTTTGCTATTCAGTGCACCGAGGCCGGGGCGTCATCGGGAGGGGCCAAGGGGGTCGGCGTAAGGGCCGTTCGGCCCTGGGGTGCCGTCATGGACATTAATACCCTCAGGGGTATTCGAGTGTCCTCTTCGAGGGAGTGCCCCATGGCCGTCGTCGAACAGCCGACCACCAGTCCCACCCCGCCTTCCCTCGTCGGCGACAAGGCGCCGGGCTTCGAGGCCGAGTCCACGCACGGTCCGGTCCGGCTGACCGACTACACCGGGCGCTGACTGGTGCTCTTCAGCCGCCCGGCCGTGACGCACTTCGGGCTCGGCTTCATGTTCACCCGCCTCGTGCTTCGGGCTCCGGGCGGCCTTGGGCCAGCCTCCGGGAGGCGCGTTTGAACGCCAGTACCGGCACGTAGTGACGGATCCGGGCGGAGGCGAAGAAGTCGAATGCCTCTGCCGTCACGAGGAAGAGCGTCGCGACTGGGGTGTCCGGGAAAGCGCGGGTCAGTCGCCCCAGAACATCCTCGCGGCCGCGTCCCTCGGCAGCGGGTGCCGGCCGCGCGGCCGGCCGGGTGTCACGGCAGTGCCTGTCCCGTTCGGTGGCCGTGGCCTGTCGACCCGGGAGGCCCAACTGTGTGATGCCGTACGGGGTTTCCCTCATACGCTCATAATACCCCGTAGGGTATGCGAAATGCCGGGTGTGACCCGGGCGTGCGCGGTCACTTATACCCGGGCGGATATTTGATGCAGGTCACACTTAATGCCCCTAGGGGTATTAAGTGTGGCGGGGGTGAGGTCGGGGAACTGCCGGGCTGAGTCCCGTCTTCCTCCGCCGACGCGTTCTGGTGAGCCGCTGGATGTTCTGTCCATGGCTGCGGCCCACGGATGCGCGGGCTCTGGCCGGACCGTGACGGACCCCTGGGTCAGGTGTGTGACGGGGTGCCGGGGGCCGGGGCCGAGGGTGTCCGCATCGCGTCCGACCGTGGTGGCTGCACGCCTCCTCCACCAGGACCCGCGGCCGGTTTGTCCGGCCTCCGACCTTGCCGTCGTGTGGAGGATCGCCGGCTGCAGCGGCCGGAGGGCGGGGCCGCCTACGCCGTACGGCTGGCGGGGTGCCCCAAGCGTGCCCGGTTGCCAGGCGGTCCGACCGCGTAGGCGTCCAGGGGGCTCGACTGCCGGGACGCGGTTCAGGCCAGGGCCAGGAACAGCCTCTCCAGTTCCGCTTCCGTCATGGGCGGGGCTTTCCCGTCCTGCTGCCCGGCGAGGCACTGCCGCATGCCACCGGCCACGATCTTGAACCCGGCCCGGTCGAGGGCCCGGGAGACCGCTGCCAACTGGGTGACCACGGCCCTGCGGTCCCGGCCGGCCTCGATCATGGCGATGACCCCGGCCAGCTGGCCCTGCGCGCGATGGAGACGGTTGAGGACCTCGGTCGTCGCTGTCTCTTCTCTGTTCACCGGACACCTCCTCGGAGTCGGCCCGCATGCCCTGGCTGCACCCTCAGGGGTGTGAGGGGCTACGGCCTGGTGGGTGGATTCGTGCCGGGTCGGGCGTCCGCCGGGAACGGCCGTGGAGGTACCGGCCGAGCAGGAGCGCCGTGATGGTCGCCGCTAGGGCCCAGGTGACCGGGTGGGTCAGCACGGTGCCGCGGATCCCGGGGCTGATCTGCTGGCCGAGGACGAAGACGCCCATGGTGACCACGAACCAGCCGAACGCCTTGCGCAGTGTGTCCTGCGGGATGCGTCCCGCGAGACGGCCGCCGACGAGTCCGCCGACGACGGCGGTCGCGGTGACGAGTGTCGCGAGCCCCCAGTCGATGTGGACGCTGGAGAGGTAGCCGGCCAGCCCGGCGAAGGACTTCATGGAGATCACCAGAAGCGAGGTGCCGACGGCGACGCTCATCGGGAGGCCGCCGAGCAGGGCAAGGGCGGGCACGACGAGGAAGCCTCCGCCCGCACCGACCAACCCGGTGACCAGGCCCACGACGATCCCCTCCAGCAGAACGTGCCCGACGGGCAGTTCGTGGTGAACCTTGGCAGGAGCCTGCTTGCGGCCGCGGATCATGGCGATCGCCGTCGCGACCATCATCAGGCCGAAGGCGATCAGCAGGACGGTGCCGGGGATGAACTCCGCCAGTCGCCCTCCCCCGTACGCTCCGGCCATGCCGGCCACGCCGAACAGCAGCCCGGTGCGCCAGCGGACGCGTCCGGCGCGGGCGTGCGGGACGACGGCGGCGGCGCTGGTGACACCGACGACGAACAGGGAGGTGGCGATGGCCTGCTTGACCTCCAGACCGGCCAGGTAGACCAGGATGGGCACGGTCAGGATGGATCCGCCGCCGCCCAGGATGCCGAGGCTGACCCCGATCAGCAGGGATGCGGCGATGACCACGGTGATCATGAGTGGGCCCTCAGCGCGCTGATGACGGACTGCAGGTCGGGGCGGGGGCCGCGGTTGTAGGGCAGTTTCGACAGCAGCATGCCCATGGCGCAGGTGTTGGTGAGTGCGGCGACGGTGAGCCCCGCGCCGACCGCCGTGCCGATGAGGTACAGCCCGGGGACGAGGAGGGCCGCGAGGCCGGACAGCAGGACGATGCCTCCCGCGACCAGCCTCACCTGGCGTTCGAGGTCCCAGCGGGCCGGGCCGCGGTTGAGCCGGCCCCCGGCCGCCTCCCAGGCGAGGACGCCGCCGTCGAGGATACGCAGGTTCGGCAGTCCGGCCTCGGCCAGGGCCTGTTCGGCCTGGGCGGCGCGTCCGCCGGAGCGGCAGATCAGGACGACGTCCTCGTCCAGGTGGCGCAGGAGTTCGGCCCGGTGTTCACGGAGGGTGTCGAGGGGGACGTTGTAGGAGCCCGGTATGTGGGCGGTCCGGAATTCGCCGGGGGTGCGTACGTCCAGCAGCCGGGGACCGGAGCCGCTTTCGGTGATCTCGTGCAGGGCGGCCGGGTCGAGTTGGGAGATGGGATGGGGGCTGGTGGCGTCGGCGGTCAAAGGATCTCCTTCAGAGGGCGGACGAAGCCGCCGGAACGGGGGATTCGAGAAGTGAGGGTGTGCGGCGCCGGGCGGGTGTGGCCGTCGAGGTGGCCGGCGCCGACCGGCAGGAGGGGTGTCAGGCGTTGGCCGTTGCGGGTTCGGTCAGCCAGGCGCCGTAACCGCCCAGGAGGTCGGAGACGTCGGCGAAGCCGTTGTGGCGGAGCAGGCTGGCGGCGATGGACGACCGGTGGCCGCCCGCACAGTGCACGACGAGGGGCCGGTCGGCGGGGATCTCGTCGAGACGGCGGGGGAGTTCGGCGAGCGGGATGGGTGCGGATCCCCCGATGAAGCCCTCCTCGCGTTCGGCTGTGGAGCGGACGTCGATGACGAGCGGGGGCCGGTCGCCGTCGAGTGCCCGGCGCAGTTGGTGGGCGGTCAGGCGGCTTGCCTGCTGCATCTCGTCGGCCAGGGCGGGGAAGGCGCCCGCGGGCTCGTGGAGGTAGCCGCCGACGTGGTCGAAGCCGATCCGGGCGAGCCGGGTGACGATCTCCTCCTCGCGGTCCTGCGGTGCGATGACCACGACCTCCCGGTCGGGGGCGACGACCGTGCCGGCCTGTTCGGCGAACCGTCCGTCGGCGGGCACGTTCACGGAGCCGCGCAGGTGGCCGATTGCGAACTCCTGCGGGTCGCGGGCGTCCAGGACCAGCGCGCCGGCGGACCGGCGGTCGGAAAACTCTGCCGCGGACAGCGGCTGTTGGGCGACGGCCTCGTCGAACAGGCCATGTTCCCTGCGGTTGAGGATGGCGTCATAAACGAAGTAGCCGGGCGCGGAGGGCTGTCCGGCGGTGACGAGGGTGACGAACTCCTGCTCGCTCATGGGTGCGCATGCGTAGTTGGTGGCGCGCTGCTGCCCGATGGTGGACTGCCGTTCGGTGGAGAGGTTCTTGCCGCAGGCGGACCCGGCGCCGTGGGCGGGGAAGACGCGGACGGGGTCGGGCAGGGCCATGAGCTTGTTCTGGATGCTGTCGTAGAGCATGCCGCCGAGTTCGTCGGCGGTGACGCCGATCGAGGCGAGCAGGTCGGGGCGGCCGACGTCGCCGATGAACAGTGCGTCGCCGGTCAGTACTCCGTACGGGACCGTGTCGGCCGCGTGCTCGTACACCAGGACACTGATCGACTCCGGCGTGTGGCCGGGGGTTTCCAGGATTTCCAGGGTGACGTCGCCGAGGCTGATGCGCTCGCCGTCGGTGAGCTTGCGGATGGAGTACTCCGTCTCGGCGCGGTGCCCGTAGCCGATCCAGGCGCCGGTGCGGTCGGCGAGCTCCAGATGGCCGGCGAGGAAGTCGGCGTGGAAGTGGGTGTTGATGACGGCCTCGATGGTGAAGCCGTGGGCCTCGGCGTCGGCCAGGTACTCCGAGATGTCGCGGCGCGGGTCGACGACCACGGCTTTGCCGGTGGACTCGTCGGCGATCAAGTAGGACGCCTGGGAGAGGCAGTCTAGGTAGTGCTGGGAGAAGAACACGGATGACCTCCATGGCGGGTTGATGAGACCACATACCCGAGGGGGTATTTAAATGGTCAGGTTTTCCCCGTGGTGCAGGGTGGCGAGATGGCTGGCCCGGGTCGGGGGATGCGCGGGCCGGTCGGTCAGAGGCGGTCGGGGGGCATGCCGTGCCGGTGGCGCGGCGGCCGGGTGCGCGATCTTCTGCGGGGTGTCGCGCTTGAGCGGTGTGGCCGGGTGGGTGGAGGCGGTCGTACCCGAGTGCATGTGGCGGTGGCGTGCCGTCCGGTGACCGGCGGGTGGCCGGTTCGGCCCCGGTTGCTGGTGCCGCCCGCCGCGGAGTGCGCGTCGATGCCGGCCCCGCTCGTCGGGCCGGCGGCGCGGTCGGGCTGCGGTGGCCGACGGCGTGGATCTCGTATGCCGCCCGCGTGGCCGGCGGTTCACCGATCCGGTCCGGCGGTGAGCTGAGCGGCATCAGCCGTGCGCCCGGTGCGCGGTCGGCCGGGTTTCGCCCGGCTCGCGGACGTCCACGGCGACCCCGTCGGTGGCAGGAGTCGTGGAGAGCGCTTCCGCATCCACTTCGCGAGCCATGTTCAGAGCCTCCTGGTAATACCCTGGGGGGTATCTATGACCTTAAGGGTAGGGCCCTCGTCGAAGTGCTGTCAAATACCCCCTGGGGTATTTGCTTCCTGGGTGGGGACCCTGGCCGGCAGAGGGCAGCGGACGAGCCACCTGTCGAAGGCGGCCCGGTGCATACGGGAGGCGGTGAGCAGGTCGGTGTACACCTGCTCGGCGTCCGGGGCGTCGAGCCCGGAGGGTGCCTTCGTGAGAGCGGCGATGTGGTCGGTCTCGAACGTGTGGCCGACCTCCAGTGCGACGTCCGCGCTTGCCGTGCCCTGCTTCAGCAATCGGTCGTACGTGGCCTGGACGGTGGAGTCGGTGAAGTCACCGGCAGCCTGCGGGCGGTGGGGTCGGTCGCGTCGTAGCGGTCGAGGGGCGTGCGGACCGCATCGAGGTGACGGGTCTCGGCAGTGACGATCCGGTCGACGACCTGTGCGTCGTACCGGGCGGCGAACGCGCTTCGGGGGTCGGGGGCGAGTTGCTCCTCCTCGGCCACGCGGGCGAGCGTGGTCTTCTGGGGCGCGCTCAGGGTGCCGCTGGGTGCGGTGCCGGCGGCCGTACCGGTCGGCGAGCAGGGGCCGTTGCCGTCCCTCGATTCCGGCCGCCCGTAGCCGGTGGCCGGAACGGGCCGCTGTCGTGACGGCTCGTCAGCGACGGGTTCGGTAACGGTGGTTCTGGTGGGTGACATGGGCCCCTCCCTCGCACGCGTGCCGTTTCGGCCAAGGCGGACGGAACCTACGCGGAACGCCAGGGCCGCAGGGACGGCGGGCGCAGAGGCGAAGGTCTCCGCACAGGGGCCGGGCGGCCCCTGCCCCGGCCGCGCTCCATCAGTTCCCCCGGTGTCCTGCGGCGGTGGCCGACGGCGGCGGCGTACCGTCCGGCTTCATCCACCAGCTTCCGGTCCGCGCCTGCGACGCGTGCACGGGGAGTTCTGGGACACCGGGATACGGGAGCTGGGGCGTCCCGCCGTCCCCGGTGCGTTGGAGCTGGAGAGGGGGAGCGGCGGCGGAGACAAGACCCCGTTCGCGACCGCCTACTCTTGAAACATGACCAGCAGCAGCGACCGGAGCCCGGCAGTGGACGTTCAGAGAACCAGCACGTATGAGATCCGCACCTACGGGTGTCAGATGAACGTCCACGATTCCGAGCGATTGTCCGGACTGCTCGAAAACGCCGGTTACGTGCGTGCGCCCGAGGGCGCGGACGGTGACGCGGACGTCGTCGTCTTCAACACCTGTGCCGTACGCGAGAACGCCGACAACCGGCTGTACGGCAACCTCGGCCGCCTCGCACCGATGAAGACCAAGCGCCCCGGGATGCAGATCGCCGTGGGCGGCTGCCTCGCGCAGAAGGACCGCGACACCATCGTGAAGAGGGCGCCCTGGGTGGACGTCGTCTTCGGTACGCACAACATCGGCAAGCTGCCCGTCCTGCTGGAACGCGCGCGCGTGCAGGAAGAGGCTCAGGTCGAGATCGCCGAGTCGCTGGAGGCGTTCCCGTCGACGCTGCCGACGCGGCGCGAGAGCGCGTACGCGGCCTGGGTGTCGATCTCCGTCGGCTGCAACAACACCTGCACCTTCTGTATCGTGCCGGCCCTGCGTGGCAAGGAGAAGGACCGCCGCACCGGCGACATCCTCGCCGAGATCGAGGCGCTGGTCGGCGAGGGCGTCTCCGAGATCACCCTGCTCGGCCAGAACGTCAACGCGTACGGCTCCGACATCGGTGACCGTGAGGCATTCAGCAAGCTGCTGCGGGCCTGCGGGAAGATCGACGGCCTGGAGCGCGTCCGCTTCACCTCCCCGCACCCGCGCGACTTCACCGACGACGTCATCGCCGCCATGGCCGAGACACCGAACGTGATGCCGCAGCTCCACATGCCGATGCAGTCCGGCTCGGACACGATCCTGAAGGCGATGCGCCGCTCGTACCGCCAGGAGCGCTACCTGGGGATCATCGAGAAGGTGCGGGCCGCCATCCCGCACGCGGCGATCACCAGCGACATCATCGTGGGCTTCCCCGGGGAGACCGAGGAGGACTTCGAACAGACGATGCACGCGGTGCGCGAGGCGCGGTTCGCGCAGGCGTTCACCTTCCAGTACTCCAAGCGGCCCGGCACTCCCGCCGCCACGATGGAGAACCAGATCCCCAAGGAGGTCGTCCAGGCGCGTTACCTGCGTCTCGCCGCCCTCCAGGAGGAGATCTCCTGGGACGAGAACAAGAAGCAGGTCGGCCGCACCATGGAGCTGATGGTGGCCGAGGGCGAGGGCCGCAAGGACGGCGCCACCCACCGCCTCTCCGGCCGTGGCCCCGACAACCGCCTGGTCCACTTCACCAAACCGGACACCGCGGTGCGCCCCGGTGACGTCGTCACGGTCGGGATCACGTACGCCGCCCCGCACCACCTCCTTGCCGAGGGTCCCGCCCTGAACGTGCGTCCCACGCGCGCGGGTGACGCCTGGGAGAAGCGCAACGCCGCGGAGGCCGCGAAGCCGGCGGGCGTGATGCTGGGCCTGCCGAGGATCGGGGTGCCGGCTCCGCTGCCGGTGGCGACGGGGAGCGGCTGCGGCTGCGACTGACGTCCTGCCACAATGCGGGTGGAAGGGAGCATCACATGTTGCCGTACAGAGTTGCGTTCACCGAAGAGGCCGCCCAGGTACGCGACAGCCTGCCCGCCGACCGGCGTGATGTGCTGGAGCGTGGCCTGGCCATACTGGTGACCGACCCGCGGCACAAGCTCTCCCACCCTGTCCGCGGTGACGAGACGACGCGTGAGATCGCCCTCTCGCGCAACCTCTTCATCGAGTACGTGATCAGCGACGGCAAGCTGGTCGTGCTCGTGCTCACGCTCATCGATCTGACCGACGTGCTCATCGAGGACTGACGCGCCGTCGGCCTCCGGGGTTACGCTGCCGATCATGCTTGTCGCCGCCGCAGTCTGTCCCTGTCCACCCCTCCTCGTCCCCGACGTGGCCGCGGGCGCCGCACCCGAACTGGATGCCGCGCGCACCGCCTGCCTGGACGCGCTGGGCGTGCTCGCGGCCTCCCGCCCCGACCGCCTGTTCGTCGTCGGGCCTGCCGAGCAGAGCGGGCGCGGACCGCACCCGGAGGGCACGCGGGGCTCGTTCAGGGGCTTCGGGGTGGACCTCGACGTACGCCTGGGTCCCGGCGACGCCGGACCGGCAGCGGCGGACCGGGAACTGCCGCCGCCGCTCGCCGTCGCCGCGTGGCTGCTGGAGCGGATCGGCTGGTCGGAGGCGCCCGTGGAGGGTCTGGGTGTGGGGGAACGTCTGGCCGCCGAGCGGTGTGGCGAGGTCGGCAGGGGACTCGGCGGGCGGGCGCAGAGGGTGGCACTGCTGGTGATGGGCGACGCCAGCGCGTGCCGCACGCTCAAGGCGCCCGGGTATCTGGACGAGCGGGCGACGGACTTCGACGAGGAGATCGGCCGGGCGCTGGGCGCGGCGGACGGGGCGGCGCTCAAGGCGCTGGACGCTGAACTGGCGTACGAGCTGAAAGTCTCGGGCCGGGCGCCCTGGCAGGTTCTCGCGGGCGCGGCGGAGGGCGCCGACCTGGCGGGCTCTCTGCTGTACGAGGACGCGCCGTACGGCGTGGGGTACGTGGTCGCGGCCTGGTCCTAGTGTGGTGCGGGCCTGGCCTCCGTGGACGGCTGGCCGCGCGGCCGCTGCCGCGACATGGCGGGCGGCCGGGAGCGTCTGCTCCGCGGCCGTCCGCCGATGTGTCGTGATGGTGCTGCTCGTGCCGGTCAGGAAGCCGGTGGTGGCGCGTCCGGTGGCGGCGTGAACGTGTCGTCCGGGGTGCCGCCGTCCTTGTGCGCGAGTCGGTCCACGGCGCCCTTCGCCTTGCCGGTGCCCGTATGGATCTTGTCGCTGTACTTGCCCTTGGTCTTCTCGTCGACCACCTTCGCGGCCTTGTCGAGACCCCGCTCGATCTGGTTCTCGTGCTGGTGCGCGAAGTCCGCGACCTTCTCCTTGGCCGGGGCGAGTTTTGCTTTCAGATTGTCCAGCAGACCCATGGTTCACCTTCCCTCGCGGGCAGTTACTTGCGGGCGCCCTCACCGGCCTCGCTGTCGGCGGCCTCCTCGGCGGACTGCTGCTTGGGAATCTCGACGCCGTCGGTGGCGGGTACGGCCACGGCTTCCGCCTTCTCCGCCGTGATCTCCCTCTCGGCACCGCTGCCGGCCTCGGGCGACCCCTTCGCCGCTTCCGTCTCCGCCGCCGTCTCCTCCGCCGACTCGTCCGTCACGACGACGGCCTGGTCGTCGGCAGTCGACACCTCCTCCGTGGTCTTCGACCGTCCGAGAAGACGTGCAAAAACACCCATATCCACTCCATACGTTACTCGTGCGGGCGAAATCCCGCGTCGCCCGGTGCGTCCGTTTGCGTCGGCCCCGTCACCGCCTCCCGAATCCGGCGGCGCGGACCTCGCAACTGGCAACGACCCCGGACCCCCGCCGTCACGTAGCTCGTTCGAGGAGGGGTCCCGGGTTTGCGAGACTGTGGCGGTGAGCAGCGCAGCCCCCACCCCACGAGTCATCGCCGTCGTCGGCCCCACCGCGGCCGGAAAGTCCGATCTGGGCGTCTTTCTCGCTCAGCGTCTCGGCGGCGAGGTCGTCAACGCCGACTCGATGCAGTTGTACCGAGGGATGGACATCGGTACCGCCAAGCTGACGCCCGAGGAGCGCGGCGGTGTCCCGCACCACCTGCTGGACATCTGGGACGTGACCGTCGCCGCCAGTGTCGCCGAATACCAGCGCCTCGCACGCGAGCGGATCGACGCGCTGCTCGCCGAGGGACGCTGGCCGGTCCTGGTCGGCGGCTCCGGCCTGTATGTCCGGGGAGCCGTCGACAACCTGGAGTTCCCCGGCACCGATCCCGAGGTCAGGGCCCGCCTCGAGGAGGAGGTCACCCTGCGCGGCTCCGGCGCCCTGCACGCCCGCCTGGCCGCCGCCGACCCCGAGGCCGCGCAGGCGATCCTGCCCAGCAACGGCCGCCGTATCGTCCGGGCCCTGGAGGTCATCGAGATCACCGGCAAGCCTTTCACCGCCAACCTGCCGGGCCACGACTCCGTGTACGACACCGTGCAGATCGGCGTCGACGTGTCCCGCCCGGAGCTGGACGAGCGCATCGCCCGCCGGGTCGACCGGATGTGGGCGGCGGGGCTCGTGGACGAGGTGCGCGCGCTGGAGGCGCACGGCCTGCGCGAGGGGCTCACGGCATCGCGCGCGCTGGGCTATCAGCAGGTGCTCGCGGCGCTCGCCGGGGAGTGCGGCGAGGACGACGCTCGTGCCGAGACCGTGCGCGCCACCAAGCGCTTCGCGCGCCGCCAGGATTCTTGGTTCAGGCGCGATCCGCGGGTGCACTGGCTCAGTGGGGCTGCGGCGGATCTCACAGAACTTCCGCACCTCGCACTGGCGTTGGTCGAACGACCGGTCACAGCCTGATCACGTCATGGCATCGGGACGCTCCGGCCGTCATCCAGGCCTCCGGCGCCGTGCCATCATCGAGCTTCGATCGACCAAGTGGAGCCGAGTTGGGAGGGCGCGTGGCGATGGAGGCCGGCCCTCGCGACCCCGCACAAGGCGCGGGACACGTCACAGGTGACGGTGGCGAAGCGGAGCACGACGAGGACCGTCTGAGCCCGGACGGGCCCGACGAGACACAGGGCGGTGTGACCGCCGACGGACCCGGACCGGACGAGATGTTCCTCGGGCCCGAGGTCGAGGTCGAGCTCCGCCCGCAGCGCCGCCTTCGTATCTGGCAGCTCGCTCCGATCGTGGTCCTGGCGGCACTCGGCTCCCTGATGTTCGCCTTTCCGCTGGCGTTCGACTTCGGCGACAGCGGAGCCGTGATCGCCATGCTGGGGCTGCTCATCTGCTCCTGCGCGGCGGGTTGGGGCATGATGGCCGCGCGCCGGGTGGGTTACACGGCGCCGGGCCTGGGCGAGGGCCGACGGGACTGGCGGGTCGTGCTGGCGTACGTCGTGATGGTGGTCGTCGTGATCGTGCTCGCCGTATGGCGAGTGGCCCGCCTGCGCTAGGGCGACGCCGGACGGGCTGGGTGTGCCACCCCGTACGATCGGGGAATGAGCACGCGGATCGCCTTCCTCAAGGGGCACGGGACCGAGAACGACTTCGTGATCGTCCCCGACCCCGAGAACGTCATCGACCTCTCCCCGGCCGCCGTCACCGCCCTGTGCGACCGGCGTGCGGGCATCGGGGGTGACGGGCTGCTGCACGTAGTACGGTCCGCCGCGCATCCCGAGGCCAAGGGTATGGCGGCCGAGGCCGAGTGGTTCATGGACTACCGCAACGGCGACGGCTCGATCGCGGAGATGTGCGGCAACGGGGTGCGGGTCTTCGCGCGCTATCTGCAGCGGGCCGGACACGTGTCCGAAGGGGACCTCGTCGTCGCCACGCGCGGGGGCGTGAAGAGCGTGCACATCGCCAAGGACGGTGACGTCACCGTCGGTATGGGCAAGGCACTCCTCCCGGAAGGGGAGGTCGCTGTGCGGGTGGGTGAGCGCAGCTGGCCCGCGCGGAACGTGAACATGGGCAACCCGCACGCGGTCGCCTTCGTGGATGATCTCGCGCACGCGGGGAACCTGTCCACCGCGCCGCCGTTCAGCCCCGCCTCCGTCTTCCCGGACGGGGTCAACGTCGAGTTCGTGGTCGACCGGGGCCCGCGACACGTCGCGCTGCGTGTGCACGAGCGCGGCGCCGGTGAGACCCGCTCGTGCGGCACGGGCGCGTGTGCTGTCGCCGTGGCCGCCGCTCGGCGGGACGGCGACGACCCGGCCGTGACCGGGTCCCCCGTGACGTACACCGTCGATGTGCCCGGTGGGCGCCTGATGATCACTGAGAGGGTCGACGGTGAGATCGAGATGACGGGACCCGCGGTGATCGTCGCCGAGGGCGAGATCGACACGGAGTGGCTGGAAATCGCAGTAGGCTGAAGTGGTCGAGGGCTGGATTCGCAGACCATACGTGGTGTGAGATGCGGAATCGTAGCCTCTGAGTCCGGTATGGCTCGAAATCCTGGCTGACTGCAGATCGGGTGGCCCGTAAGTGTAGGCGTCCGAACCATCGCTCGAATGGGTGATCCGTTTCACGCTCGACGAGAGGTGGTCAGTCCCGCGTGATGGGCTCGGTAGCATCAAGCACCGGCCCGGACGGGGGAACAACGCCATCCCCTGAGCCGCCGTCCGCCATGGGGCATCCCGTCCGCCGGTCCAGGTAGCCGGAGGTGCCCATGAGTGCGGAGGCCACGAATCCCGCGAGCCCAGGTGCTGTGTCGTCCTCGCTGGAACCGGGCGGACCCCCGTCGCCCCGCCGGCGGACCCGCCCGCGGATCGACCTGCGCCGACTGGGCAGAGCGGCGTTCCTCGGCTCCGCGACCCGCGACCGGCTGCCCGACGCCATCGGCCATGTGGCCGAGGCACATCGCGCCCACCACCCCGACGCCGACCTGGAACCGCTGCGCCGGGCCTACGTCCTGGCCGAGTCCTCGCACCGCGGCCAGATGCGCAAGAGCGGCGAGCCGTACATCACCCACCCGCTCGCCGTGACCCTGATCCTCGCCGAACTCGGCGCGGAGACCACGACCTTGACGGCATCTCTGCTCCACGACACCGTCGAGGACACCGATGTGACGCTGGATCAGGTCGGCGAGGAGTTCGGCGCCGAGGTCCGCTTCATCGTCGACGGTGTGACGAAGCTGGAGAAGGTCGACTACGGCGCCGCCGCCGAGCCCGAGACCTTCCGCAAGATGCTGGTCGCCACCGGGAACGACGTCCGCGTGATGTCGATCAAACTCGCCGACCGGCTGCATAACATGCGCACCCTGGGCGTGATGCGCCCCGAGAAGCAGGAGCGCATCGCCAAGGTGACCCGGGACGTGCTCATCCCGCTCGCCGAACGGCTCGGAGTCCAGGCGCTCAAGACCGAACTGGAAGACCTCGTCTTCGCGATCCTGCACCCCGAGGAGTACCGGCACACCCGGGAGCTGATCGTCGGCAACGCGTCCCGCGCGGACGACCCGCTCGCGGAGATCGCCGACGAGGTACGCGCGGTACTGCGCGATTCGGGCATCCAGGCTGAAGTCCTCATCCGGCCACGGCACTTCGTGTCCCTGCACCGTGTGGCCCGCAAACGCGGCCGGCTGCGCGGCTCCGACTTCGGGCGGGTCCTGGTCCTCGTCAACGAGGACGCCGACTGCTACGGCGTACTGGGCGAGCTCCACACCTGTATGACGCCCGTCGTCTCGGAGTTCAAGGACTTCATCGCCGTACCCAAGTTCAACCTCTACCAGTCACTGCACACCGCGGTCGCCCGTGCGGACGGTCAGGTCGCCGAAGTCCTCATCCGTACCCACCAGATGCACAAGGCCGCCGAGGCCGGCGTCATCGCGCTCGGTAATCCCTACGCTCCTCCTTCGGAGGAGCAGAGCGACACGGCACGGGCCGACCTCGACGGCGACGGCGAGCGCATCGACCCCACCCGGCCCGGCTGGCTCTCCCGTCTGCTCGACTGGCAGGAGGCCGCGCCCGACCCCGACACCTTCTGGTCCACCCTCCGCGAGGATCTCGCCCAGGACCGCGAGATCACCGTCTTCCGGGCCGACGGGGGCTCGCTCGGGCTGCCCGAGGGCGCGAGTTGCGTGGACGCGGCGTACGCGCAGTACGGCGAGGACGCGCACGCCTGTATCGGCGCCCGGGTCAACGGCCGGCTGGCGACGCTGAGCACGGTTCTGCGGGACGGGGACACCGTCCAGCTCCTCATGGGGCAGGATCCGGCCTCCGAGCCCTCCAGGGAGTGGCTGGAGCACGCGCGCACACCCGTCGCCAGGATCGCCATCCAGCGCTGGCTGGCAGCCCATCCGGCGCACAGCGATCCGGCGGACGCACCCAGGCCCTCCGGCGGCCTACCGGAAGCCGAGGAGACCCCCGCCGAGGCCGCCCGCGCGGCCGCCGACGCCCGCTCGGCCCAGGACGGTTCCGCCGCGTCCCCGGCCGCCGCGACCGCCGTCGTCGACCAGCCCGGCGCGACCGTACGTCTCGCCGGCTGCTGTACACCCGTACCGCCCGACGAGGTCACCGGCTTCGCCGTGCGCGGGGGAGTGGTGACCGTCCACCGGGTGGAGTGCGCCGGGGTGGCGCACATGAAGAGCACGGGGCGCGCGGAGGTCGGTGTGCACTGGGGGGACACCACCGAGGCCCGGGTCACCCTGGTCGCCGAATCGTTCGGGCGGCCCCATCTGCTGGCCGACCTCACCGAAGCCATCGCCCTGGAGGGCGTCGCGATCGTCTCGGCGACCGTCGAACCCCCCACCCAGCAGCGCGTACGCCACACCTACACACTCCAACTCCCGGACGCGGCGCATCTTCCGGCCCTCATGCGGGCCATGCGCAATGTGCCGGGCGTGTACGACGTGACCCGGGCTCAGCATCACGTGGCGGTTCCCTGAGGTACCCGTTCGGGTGGCCCCGGCGCGAGTCGTCGTCGTCCGGTGGGCGGACGCTGGTAGCGGTGGGGCATGCTGCTCAACCCCCGTACCCGGTTCAAGTCGGCGCTGCTCGCCTCCGCCGTCTCCGTCTGCCTCGTCGCCGCGAGTGCCCCGGCGGCACCCCTGGGCGTCGGCGACCGCCTCTTCCCGCACCTGGGCAACCCCGGGTACGACGTGGCGTCGTACGACCTGGCCTTCAGCTACCCCGGAACCAACAGCAAGCCGCTGTCCGCCGTCACGACCATCGACGCCTGGACCACCGCCGCGCTCGAACAGGTCAACCTCGACTTCTCCCACGGCACGGTCGGTTCGGTCGAGGTCGACGGTGAGCCGGCGCCGTTCACCAGTGCGGGCGAGGACCTGGTGGTGACGCCCCGGGCGCCGCTGCCCGCCGGGAGCTGGATGCGGATCACGGTGCGGCACACCAGCGATCCCGTGTCCAAGGCAGGCCGGGACGGGGGCTGGGTGCGGACCAAGGACGGACTCGCGATGGCCAACCAGGCCGACGCGGCACACCTGGTGTTCCCGTGCAACGACCACCCCTCGGACAAGGCGATGTTCACCATCAGGGTCACCGCCCCGAACGGCTACACGGCGGTGGCCAACGGTCTGCCCGCGGGCGTCGACCGGGTCGGCAGGGCCACGACCTGGACGTACCGCACCCAGCACCCCATGGCCACCGAACTGGCCCAGGTGTCGATCGGCCGCTCCACCGTGGTGCACCGCACCGGGCCGCACGGACTGCCCGTACGTGATGTCGTCCCCACCAAGGACCGTGCGCTGCTGGAGCCGTGGCTGAAGAAGACGCCCGCGCAGATCGAGTGGATGGAGAGCAAGGTCGGCCGCTACCCGTTCGAGACGTACGGGGTGCTCATGGCCGACGCGTCCACCGGCTTCGAACTGGAGACACAAACCCTCTCTCTCTTCGAGAGAGACCTGTTCACCGAGCCCGCGTACCCCGAGTGGTACGTCGACTCGATCATGGTGCACGAACTGGCCCACCAGTGGTTCGGCGACAGCGTCAGCCCGCGCACGTGGTCCGACCTGTGGCTCAACGAAGGACACGCCACCTGGTACGAGGCCCTCTACGCGGAGGAGAAGGCCGGCCGACCGCTGGTGGACCGGATGAAGGCGGCGTACGGCGCCTCCGACCGCTGGCGGGCCGCCGGGGGGCCACCCGCCGCCCCCAAGGCGCCCAAGCCGGGACAGAAGATCGGGATCTTCCGCCCGAACGTCTACGACGGGTCCGCCCTCGCCCTCTACGCCCTGCGCCAGGAGATCGGCCGCCCGGCGTTCGAGCGGCTGGAGAAGGCGTGGGTGGCGCTGCACCGGGACGGCATCGCGGGCACCGCCGACTTCGAGCGACTCGCCTCCGACATCGCCGGGCGGGATCTGAGCGCGTTCTTCCAGGCCTGGCTGTACGCGGAGAAGACGCCGCCCATGCCCGGGCACCCGGACTGGAAGTCCGCCGCTCCCGCGGCATGACGCCGCGGAATAACACCGTGACGAGACGGGGCGTGCCGTGCGACCATCTTCAGGTCGGCGGCGCTGCCCCCGGCCTCACGGACGGGTTCCGGGAATCTCCCGGGGCGCTCGTGCGTTGTGATCAGTGACGGCGCACACTCTGTCGCCGCACACGGATTCCCCATCGACGTAAGGACCCAATGACCTCCTCTTCTTCCCCTTCACAGGACACTGAGCGCCTCGCGCACACCTACTCCGAAGGTCTTCGGGCCGATGCCCTGATGGAAGAGGACGTCGCCTGGAGCCACGAGATCGACGGAGACCGGGACGGCGACCAGTTCGACCGTTCCGAGCGCGCGGCCCTGCGCCGCGTGGCGGGCCTCTCCACCGAGCTCGAGGACGTCACCGAGGTCGAGTACCGCCAGCTCCGGCTGGAGCGGGTCGTGCTCGTCGGCGTCTGGACCACGGGGACCGTCCGGGACGCGGACAACTCGCTCGCCGAGCTCGCCGCCCTGGCGGAGACCGCGGGCGCGCTCGTGCTCGACGGCGTCGTCCAGCGCCGCGACAAGCCCGACGCGGCCACGTACATCGGCTCAGGCAAGGCCAACGAGCTGCGGGACATCGTCATCGAAACGGGTGCGGACACCGTCATCTGCGACGGTGAACTGAGCCCGGGCCAGCTGATCCACCTCGAAGACGTCGTCAAGGTCAAGGTCATCGACCGTACGGCCCTGATCCTCGACATCTTCGCCCAGCACGCCAAGTCCCGGGAGGGCAAGGCACAGGTCGCGCTCGCGCAGATGCAGTACATGCTGCCGAGGCTCCGCGGCTGGGGTCAGTCGCTGTCCCGTCAGATGGGCGGCGGCAAGGGCGGCGGCCTAGCCACCCGTGGTCCCGGTGAGACCAAGATCGAGACGGACCGGCGCCGGATCCGCGAGAAGATGGCGAAGATGCGCCGGGAGATCGCGGAGATGAAGACCGGCCGCGACATCCAGCGGCAGGTGCGCCGACGCAACAAGGTGCCGTCGGTCGCCATCGCGGGGTACACCAACGCAGGCAAGTCATCGCTGCTCAACCGCCTCACGGGCGCGGGCGTCCTGGTCGAGAACTCCCTGTTCGCGACCCTCGACCCGACCGTGCGCCGGACCGAGACCCCTGGCGGGCGCCTCTACACGCTGGCGGACACCGTCGGCTTTGTACGGCACCTGCCCCACCACCTCGTCGAGGCGTTCCGCTCCACGATGGAGGAGGTCGGCGACTCCGACCTGATCCTGCACGTGGTCGACGGTTCGCACCCCGTGCCGGAGGAGCAGCTGGCCGCCGTGCGCGAGGTGATCAGGGACGTCGGCGCCACCGGCGTACCCGAGATCGTCGTGATCAACAAGGCGGACGCGGCGGACCCGCTGACGCTCCAGCGGCTGATGCGGATGGAGACGCGTTCGATCGCGGTGTCCGCCCGTACCGGTCAGGGCATCGAGGAACTGCTCGCGCTGATCGACAACGAGCTGCCCCGGCCCTCGGTCGAGATCGAGGCTCTCGTGCCGTACACCCACGGCAACCTGATTGCCCGTGCCCACACCGAGGGCGAGGTGATCTCCGAAGAGCACACCGCGGAGGGCACGCTGCTGAAGGCGCGAGTGCACGAGGAACTGGCGGCGGAACTGTCGCCGTATGTTCCGGCGGCCGCTGTGCTTTAGGCTCTGCCGGCGGGTGCATCGCCGTGCGGGGCCGATGTGTCCGGCCGCGCCCCTGAGCAGGCCCCCATGCCTTGGGCATGGGGGCCTGTCGCGTCACTGGGCGGCGAATTTCGCGCTGACCTCGTCGTACACGCCCTTCGCCACCTCGCCCAGCCGCGGACCCGCCAGCCAGCCCGAACTCACCGGGCCGATCGAGGTGTTGGAGACCAGGGCCGGGTTGCCTTCCGAGCCAGTGGCGACCCAGCCGCCGCCCGAGGAACCGCCGGTCATGGTGCACCCGATCCTGTACATCGTCGGATCCGACCTGACGATCGACAGCCTGCCCGGCCTGTCCTGGCACTGGTACATCGTCTCGCCGTCGAACGGAGCCGCCGCCGGATACCCGGTCGCGGTGAGGCTCCCCACCTGCGGGACGGCGGGCGCGTCGAAGTCCACCGGCAGGGCCGAACCGACCGTTTCCTCCAGCGACCTGCCGTCGCCGCCCTTCTCGGGCGTCACATGGATGACCGCGAAGTCGTACGGTGCTCCGTCGCCACCCGTCGAACCGCCCTGCTCGATCCACTGGTCAGAGGTCTGCGCCCAGTCGCCCCACCAGAGGCCGTAGGGAGCGATCTCCGCGCGCGGAGCTTTCCCCACCTCGGCACTCGACCTGCCCGAGTTGTTGTACGACGGCACAAAGGCGATGTTGCGGTACCAGCCGCCCTTCTTGCCGGCGTGCACGCAGTGGCCCGCCGTCCAGACGAGGTTCGACTTCCCGGGGTGGGCGGGGTCCTCCACCACCGTCGCCGAGCAGACCATCGTGCCCTCGGGGCCGTCGAAGAACACCTTGCCCGCCTCGGGCGCGTTGGCGTGGTAGCTGGGGGGGACGGCCTTCGCGTCCACCGCTTTCGGCGTCGGGTCGGAGACGCCCTGGTCACCCGAGAGGTCGCTCCCGTCGACGCTCTTCTGCGGGTCGTCGGCGTCCCGCATCCGGTCCGTGTCCCAGAGGCCCTCGATGATCGGGTTGACGTAGTCCTCGGCCTCGCGGAGCCAGTCGTCCTTGTCCCAGTTCTTCCAGGCGCCGTTCTTCCACTCGTCGATGTCGATCCCGTGCTCTTTGAGCTTGTCCTTCAGCCCGTCCGGGATCGTGATCTTTCCGGCACCGTCGTCGGCCGCGGAGGAAGAGGCCTGTGCGCTCGCGTCGGAGCCTCCGGAGTCGGAGCCGCAGGCGGTGGCGGTGAGCGCGAGCACCACGGCGAGGCCGACGGCGGCCGGCACGGGGGAGGTACCGCGACACGCGCCCCTCCCACGGCGGGCGATGAAGGGTGGGCGTATCGGTCGCATGATCTGAGTCCCCCTGGGGTGGTCGAACCGTGTGCTGTCCCCGCACGCCACCACACACTATGCGGTCGCTGTGGGTGGCAGCCGACGGAACGGCAACGGTTTCGCTACGGGCTCTTCGGTCTGCCGATCGTCGGGCGAGCCGTCGATGTGACGCCTGTTCACGGCTGTTCCGGGAGCGCTGACGTGTGGGCACCGTCTCCGCAACGATCTTGAGGTGACCCGTGACTCCTGTGGGGCGTCGGGTGTTGGTAACGGGAGCGGTGTATCGGCGAGTTGGTGGCTGGCGGGGCGGTGGAGCAGTGGAGCAACAGGGAGTTGGGGCCTTGGGGCTGTGGGAGTCCAGGAAGGAGGGGGCGCACGCGGGAGCACGGGAATTCCGGACAACCGTGGGAGTGGACGCGGACGTCGACTCGTGCGCGGGCGCGCGCGGAGCGCACGAGGGGATTCTGCGGCGCCAGTCGGCGCGCGAGTCGGCAGCACGCACCTACGCGCGCGCCCTCCCGATCGTCCCCGTCCGGGCACGTGGGCTGACGATCGAGGGCGCCGACGGCCGCCGCTACCTCGACTGCCTCTCGGGCGCGGGGACACTGGCCCTCGGGCACAACCATCCCGTGGTGCTGGAGGCCATCCGCAGAGTTCTCGACTCGGGGGCGCCGCTGCACGTCCTCGACCTGGCGACCCCCGTCAAGGACGCTTTCACCACCGAACTGTTCAGCACCCTGCCGCCCGGGCTCGCTGACCGCGCGCGCGTGCAGTTCTGCGGACCGGCCGGGACGGACGCGGTGGAGGCAGCGTTCAAACTCGTGCGCGCCGCGACTGGCCGCACCGGCCTGCTCGCCTTCACGGGCGCCTACCACGGCATGACCGCCGGTTCGCTCGACGCCTCCGGCCACGCCGCCGACGTACGGGTCGCCCGGCTGCCCTTCCCCCAGGACTACCGCTGCCCCTTCGGGACGGGCGGTGACCGGGGCGCCGAACTCGCCGCCCGCTGGACCGAGTCCGTCCTCGACGACGTCAAGTCGGGCGTGCCGTTGCCCGCCGGGATGGTCCTCGAACCCGTGCAGGGCGAAGGCGGGGTGATCCCCGCGCCGGACGCCTGGATGCGGCGTATGCGACGGATCACCGAAGCACGGTCGATCCCGCTGATCGCCGACGAGATCCAGACGGGGGTCGGCCGCACCGGCACGTTCTGGGCGGTGGAGCACAGCGGGGTCACCCCAGACGTGATGGTGCTGTCCAAGGCCATCGGCGGCAGCCTGCCGCTGGCAGTCGTGGTCTACCGCGACGACCTCGACGTCTGGGAACCCGGCGCCCACGCGGGCACGTTCCGCGGCAACCAGCTCGCCATGGCCGCCGGTACGGCCACCCTGGCATACGTCCGCGAACACGGCCTGGCCGAGCGCGCGGCCGCCCTGGGAGCCCGCATGCTCTCCCAGCTCCGGCAGTTGGCAGCGGAGTTCCCGATCATCGGTGATGTACGCGGTCGGGGACTGATGATCGGGGTGGAACTGGTGCAACCCGGGGCGGAGTCCGGCGCCGGCCCCGGTGACCAAGGCACCGATGTGGAGGTCTTCCCCGGCCCGGCCGGCGGCGGGCCGCTTCCCGTCGCGCCCGAACTGGCCGCCGCCGTACAGCGGGAGTGCCTGCGCCGGGGCCTGATCGTCGAACTCGGCGGACGCCGACGGAGCGTCGTCCGCCTGCTGCCGCCCCTGACCATCAGCGACGAACAGGCCGTCGCCGTACTCGACCGACTGGCCGACGCCGTGACGGCGGTGGCTCGCGGCCACACCGGCGGTCGCCCACATGCCACCCACTGCGAGCGAGCGGGGTAGCCCGGCCCGCCGCCAGGCCGTACCACCTACGGTTCGCCCCCGCCGCACGCGCACCCGAACAACCTCACGAGGAACCGTCTTGAACAGCAGCACCTCCGTACCCGAAGGCCGTTCCCGCCCCACCGCCGCGCGAGTCCCCGGCGACACGCTGCCGCCGAGCGGGCGGGCCAGGGAGACGGTGCCCCGGCAGAAGACAGCAGCCGCGGGCGATGAGCGGTCGCGCGGCGCCACGGCCGATCTCCTGGAGCATCTCGATCCACACACCGCGGCCCAGGCCGCCGCCACCGAGAACCTGCTGCGCTGCTGGGTACGGGAGAACAATTTCACCGCCCCCGACGACGGCACCCTCCGCATCCCCCTCCCCACCAGCGGCACCGCCCTGCTGGCCCCGGTCCACTACTGGTCCCCGACCGGCTGGCACCGCTTCGGCCTCCCCCACCTGGCCGACGCCCCCGCAGGAGCACCGGCCGCCGACGCCGTGACCGTCGCGACACTGCTGGCGAGGGAGGCGTACGAGGGCCCGGCGCCGACCGCGACCGACACCGGCCCGGTGACCGAGGCACCCTCGGCCGACATGGACGGCACCTCTGCGGCAGCCGATACCTCAGCTGCACGACCTGCCGCCCCCGCCGTCCTGCTCCCCGACGCCATAGACCTGGTCGCACGTGTCGCCGACTCCGTGCGCCGAACCGCCACCTTCATCAGCGACCGTCGTGCACAGCCGGCCGACGGCCCCGACCTTTTCCTCGCCGCAGAGCAGGCGCTGCTGCTCGGTCACCCGCTGCATCCGACCCCGAAGAGCCGTGAAGGGCTCGCCGAGTCCGAAGCCCGGCTCTACTCACCGGAGTTGCGCGGCTCCTTCCCGCTGCACTGGCTGGCGGTCGCCCCCTCCGTACTCGCCACGGACTCCGCCTGGACCGACCGCGGCCGTCCCATCCGCGCCGAGCAGCTCACCGGGCAGCTCATCGGCGCCGCACTGCCTCTGCCCGACGGCTACGCGGCCCTTCCCCTGCACCCCTGGCAGATCCGCGAGACCCGGCACCGCCCGCAGATCGCGGCCCTGTTCGAAGCCGGTCTGCTCCGCGACCTCTGCACCCATGGCCCCGCCTGGCACCCCACCTCCTCCGTGCGCACCGTCCACCGCTCGGGCGCCCGCGCGATGCTGAAGCTCTCGCTGGGGCTGCGCATCACAAACTCCCGGCGCGAGAACCTCCGCAAGGAACTCCACCGGGGCGTCGAGGTCCACCGGCTGCTGCGCGGTGGACTGGCCAAGCAGTGGCAGTCCACGCACCCGGGCTTCGACATCGTCCGCGACCCGGCCTGGCTCGCCGTCGACGACCCGGACGGCCGCCCCGTCCCCGGCCTCGACGTGGTGATCCGCCATAATCCGTTCCACCCGGCGGACGACGTGTCCTGCATCGCCGGACTCGTCTCGCCCCGGCCCCACGCCCACCTGGGCGACCCGGCCGACGGGCAGCCGGAGGGCCCGATCCTGCGGTCCAGACTGGCGGGGGTCGTCACACGGCTCGCCGGACGAACCGGGCGTCCCCGTGGTGCCGTCGCCACCGAGTGGTTCCTGCGCTACCTGGAAACCGTCGTACGGCCCGTGCTCTGGCTGGACAGCGAGGCAGGCATCGCCCTGGAGGCCCACCAGCAGAACACCCTGCTCCTGCTGGACGGCGAAGGCTGGCCCCGGGGAGGCCGCTATCGCGACAACCAGGGGTACTACTTCCGCGAGTCCCGGCGCGCCGAACTCGACGCCCGACTCCCCGGCATCGGCGAACAGAGCGACACGTTCGTCTCCGACGAGGTCACCGACGAACGCTTCGCCTACTACCTCGGCATCAACAACGTCCTCGGCCTCATCGGCGCGTTCGGCTCCCAGCGCCTCGCCGACGAGCAGCTGCTGCTCGCCGCCTTCCGGCGCTTTCTCGCAGACATCGCGTCCGGTCCCGCCCGACTGAGCACGTCGCTGCCCGGCCGTCTGCTGGACTCACCCGTTCTGCGCTGCAAGGCCAACCTGCTCACCCGGTTGCACGGTCTCGACGAGCTCGTCGGCCCGGTCGACACCCAGTCCGTCTACGTCACCATCGCCAACCCCCTCCACCCCTGACGCCCCCCGCCCCTCTGACAACACCGGCCCCTTCCACTCCCCGAGGAACATGACCCACCCCATCCCCTGAGAGGAGCGTCCAGTGCCTCCTGCCGACGCCCGTACCGACATCCGACCCGCTCCGACCACGGAGAGCCACGCCGATTTCCGCACCGGTGGCGACAGCGAGGACACGCTGGAACTGCGCCTGCCCGACGAGTTCGTCGCGTTGTTCGCCGACGACGGCAGGGCGGCGGACACGGTCGCCCCGTCCGATGACGACCTCCTCGACCGCATCGGGGAATGGGGACCGAGCCTCACGGCCGCAGGCTCGTTCCAGCTTGTCCCCGTGCAGGTCAGGCGTGATATCCCGTTGATCGGCCGCTGGATGAACGACCCCACCGTCGCCACCTTCTGGGAGCTCGCCGGCACCGAGTGTGTGACCGAGGCCCATCTGCGGTCCCAGCTCGACGGTGACGGAAGCAGCGTGCCCTGTCTCGGCGTGCTGGAAGGAACCCCGATGAGCTACTGGGAGATCTACCGCGCCGACCTCGACCCGCTGGCCCGGTACTATCCCGCTCGTCCCCATGACACCGGGGTGCACCTTCTTCTCGGCGGTGTCGCCGACCGGGGGCGAGGCCTGGGCAGCATCCTGCTCAGAGCCGTCGCCGACCTCGTACTCGACAACCGTCCTTCCTGCGCGCGCGTGCTCGCGGAACCCGACCTGCGGAACACACCCTCCGTGTCAGCCTTCCTGAGCGCCGGCTTCCGGTTCTCCGCCGAGGTCGACCTGCCCGCCAAGCGGGCCGCTCTCATGGTCCGGGACCGGGTCCTTCGCGATGCGCTGTAGACCCCTTCCACCACTCCTGGTCCCACTGTGCGCTCCGGTCTCGATCACCCGATTGTCAGTGCCGCCCCGTAGGGTGGTCGCGCTATGACGAAGCCCTCACTCCCCGAACTCCTGCATGCTGCCGTCACCGCTGTCGGCGGTACGGAGCGCCCCGGCCAGGTGACCATGGCCGAAGCCGTCGCGGAGGCGATCGACGACGGTTCCCATCTGCTGGTCCAGGCAGGCACCGGCACCGGAAAGTCGCTCGGCTACCTCGTGCCCGCGCTCGCGCACGGGGAGCGGGTCGTTGTCGCGACCGCGACCCTCGCGCTGCAGCGCCAGCTCGTGGAGCGCGACCTGCCACGCACGGTCGACGCACTGCACCCGGTGCTGCGCCGCCGCCCCGAGTTCGCGATGCTCAAGGGGAGATCGAACTACCTGTGCCTGCACCGCCTCCACGAGGGTGTGCCGCAGGACGAGGACGAGGGCCTCTTCGACCAGTTCGAGGCGGCGGCGCCCACCAGCAAGCTGGGCCAGGACCTGCTGCGCCTGCGTGAATGGTCGGACGAGACCGAGACCGGTGACCGTGACGGCCTCACTCCCGGAGTTTCCGACCGGGCCTGGGCGCAGGTCTCTGTCTCCTCCCGTGAGTGCCTGGGTGCCTCGAAGTGTGCGTACGGAGCCGAGTGCTTCGCAGAGATGGCCCGCGAGCGCGCCAAACTGGCGGAAGTGATCGTCACGAACCACGCGCTGCTCGCGATCGACGCCATCGAGGGCGCGCCCGTCCTCCCGCCGCACGAGGTGCTGATCGTCGACGAGGCGCACGAACTGGTCTCGCGGGTCACCGGAGTGGCCACGGGCGAGCTCACTCCGGGCCAGGTCAACCGCGCCGTGCGCCGTGCGGCGAAGCTCGTCAACGAGAAGGCAGCCGATCAGCTCCAGACCGCGGCCGAGGGCTTCGAGCGGGTGATGGAGCTGGCCCTGCCGGGACGTCTGGAGGAGATCCCGGAGGATCTCGGCTACGCGCTGATGGCACTGAGGGACGCCGCCCGCACGGTGATCTCGGGGATCGGTGCGACTCGCGACAAGTCGGTCCAGGACGAGGACGCGGTTCGCAAGCAGGCGCTGGCCTCGGTGGAGAGCGTGCACGACGTCGCGGAGCGGATCTCGAACGGCTCCGAGTGGGACGTCGTCTGGTACGAGCGGCACGACCGCTTCGGAGCCTCCCTGCGGGTGGCCCCCATGTCGGTGTCGGGTCTCCTCAGGGAGAAGCTCTTCACGGACCGCTCCGTCGTCCTGACCTCGGCGACGCTCAGACTGGGCGGCGACTTCAACGGCGTCGGGGCCTCCCTGGGCCTCGCCCCGGAGGGCACGGCGGGCGACGATCTCCCGCACTGGAAGGGCGTCGACGTCGGCTCGCCATTCGACTACCCGAAGCAGGGCATCCTGTACGTCGCGAAACACTTGGCGCGCCCCGCGCGCGACGGTGACCGCGGGGACATGCTGGACGAGCTCACGGAGCTGATCCAGGCGGCGGGCGGGCGCACGCTCGGCCTGTTCTCCTCGATGCGGGCGGCCCAGCTCGCCGCGGAGGAACTCCGTTCCCGCATCCCCGAGTTCCCCATCCTCCTCCAGGGCGAGGAGACGCTCGGCGAGTTGATCAAGAACTTCGCGGCCGACCCGAAGACCTGTCTGTTCGGCACGCTGTCGCTCTGGCAGGGCGTCGACGTCCCGGGCGCCAGCTGCCAGCTGGTCGTCATGGACAAGATTCCGTTCCCACGCCCTGACGACCCTTTGATGAGCGCTCGCCAGAAGGCCGTCGAGGACGCCGGGGGCAACGGCTTCATGGCCGTAGCCGCCACCCACGCGGCGCTGCTCATGGCCCAGGGCGCCGGCCGTCTGGTACGGGCGACGGGCGACCGCGGTGTGGTCGCCGTACTGGACCAGCGGCTGGCCACCGCGCGGTACGGAAGCTACCTGAAGGCGTCCCTCCCGGACTTCTGGTACACCACGGACCGCAGTGTGGTCCGTCGATCACTGGCGGCGATCGACGCGGTGGCGAAGCAGACGGAGACGACCGAGCCTGCCGGGGAAGAGGTCGAGCAGGCGGAGGAAGCGTAGACATCACTGTGCGGGCCGCCGACTTCGGTCGGCGGCCCGCACAGTGACGCACCCGAATACCTGGATTCAGGGACAAACACAGGGCCCCGGAACCGGCGCAGGGGTTCCGGGGCCCGGTCAGGGGCGGGTCCGTACGACCCGCCTCCCGCAACTCTCACACGCGGCGGAGGACCGCCACCACCTTGCCGAGGATCGTCGCCTCGTCGCCGGGGATCGGCTGGTACGCGGAGTTGTGCGGGAGAAGCCAGACGTGGCCGTCCTCGCGCTTGAAGCGCTTGACGGTGGCTTCGCCGTCCAGCATCGCGGCCACGATGTCGCCGTTCTCGGCGACCGGCTGGCGGCGTACGGTGACCCAGTCGCCGTCGCAGATCGCGGCCTCGATCATCGAGTCGCCGACGACCTTCAGGACGAAGAGCTCTCCGTCACCCACCAGTTGGCGGGGGAGGGGGAACACGTCCTCAACCGATTCCTCGGCGAGGATGGGTCCGCCGGCGGCGATACGTCCCACAAGTGGCACGTACGACGCGGCGGGCTTGCCGGCGGTGTCCGTGGGCTGCGCGGAAGCCCCCTGGTCGGAACCGCGTACCTCATAGGCGCGCGGGCGGTGCGGATCGCGCCGCAGGAATCCCTTGCGCTCCAGGGCCATGAGCTGGTGTGCGACCGATGACGTACTGGAGAGTCCGACCGCCTGCCCGATCTCGCGCATCGACGGCGGGTAACCGCGCCGTTGCACGGAGTCCCTGATGACCTCGATCACGCGCCGTTGCCGGTCGGTGAGTCCCGAGCTGTCCGCTCGGATTCCTGGAGGTCGCCCAGGGAGGGACCGCTTGGGTCCCTCGGGATTCGTGGCTTCGTTCATCGCATGCACCGGCTCGAGTCGGCCCTGGCGGTCCTGGGCAGTGATGGTGGCGCTGTCTGCGGTGGTGGTCACGTCGGCCCCTCTCGATGGTCTCCCGTGCAGGACAACGGTAGTTGCTTTCGAAAGGTTGCGCCAAACACACGTTCGAGTGAAAAATTACGGATGGCCTGCCGTGATCGGACGTTTGGGTGTATGGCTAACGCCGTGTCGCGCGGGCAAAAGGGCTCGTTGGCGTACCCTTCACCGCCGGGGTGGTGACCTCGTGGGCCGGTGCTCAAGTCTGCCACCTGGAACTCCGTCAGCCGGGAATCGGCCCCCGCTGCGCGCGGTTCTCACCGTATCTCCGCATGTTCCCCGGCGGTACGCCCGTGCCGAATCCGGGCTGCCGTGGCGGTGTGGCCGTACGGCACGTGCCAATACCGGTGCGACACGCGCGTACGCGGTGGATGTACGGGCCAATCCCCACATCTAGTGGTTGGATTGCGGCAGTAGCCCAGAAGTTGTGGTCCCCCGGGTCTTCGGTCCCTCGGACATCACCTATGCTGGGGGCTGCTTCGAGGGGCTCAAGGGCTCTTGCGAGGCTATTGAGTCTGCTGTGAGGGAGGGTTGGAGAACATGCACTGCCCCTTCTGCAGGCACCCCGACAGCCGCGTCGTCGACAGTCGTACGACCGACGACGGCACGTCGATCCGCAGGCGCCGCCAGTGCCCTGACTGCTCCCGCCGGTTCACGACCGTCGAGACGTGCTCGCTCATGGTGGTCAAGCGGTCCGGAGTTACCGAGCCTTTCAGTCGTACGAAGGTCATCAACGGTGTGCGCAAGGCATGTCAGGGGCGACCTGTCACAGAGGACGCACTCGCCCAACTCGGCCAGCGGGTCGAGGAAGCGGTGCGGGCCACCGGAAGCGCCGAACTGACCACCCACGACGTGGGGCTGGCCATACTCGGTCCGTTGCAGGAACTCGACCTCGTCGCGTACCTGCGATTCGCGTCCGTCTACCGGGCGTTCGACTCGCTGGACGACTTCGAGGCCGCCATCGCGGAGCTCAGGGAAGCGCCGCGCCGCCCCGCCGTGGACGACGAAGACCCGGCTGTGGGGCGCCAGAAAGACGATCGCGGGTCCGTAGGGGCTGCTCAGGTCCCCGTGCCCGCCAACGCCGCCGACTGACCGGCGTGCCGGACCCGGACAGTGTGTTCGGGCCGGCCGGGGTGACGGCGATCCAAGACCTGCTGCGGACGGCATCGAGAGGTGCCCGCAGCGCAAGAAACAACACCGTGTCATGGGAACAACGTGACACTTCTGGGCGTTTTGCCCGATACAGGGAGGCGGCATGACAGAGACGGCGAGCGGTCCGGCACGGAGTTCCCGCGCCAAGGGGACGAAGGCGACCAAGGGCCTGCGCATCGAGCGGATCCACACCACCCCCGGCGTGCACCCGTACGACGAGGTCGAGTGGGCGAGCCGTGACGTCGTCATGACCAACTGGCGCGACGGCTCGGTCAACTTCGAGCAGCGTGGCGTCGAGTTCCCCGACTTCTGGTCGGTGAACGCGGTCAACATCGTCACCAGCAAGTACTTCCGCGGTGCTGTGGGCACCCCGCAGCGCGAGGTGAGCCTCAGGCAGCTCATCGACCGCATCGTGAAGACGTACACGAAGGCCGGTGAGGACTACAAGTACTTCGCCTCCCCGGCCGACGCCGAGATCTTCGAGCACGAGCTGGCGTACGCCCTCCTGCACCAGATCTTCAGCTTCAACAGTCCCGTCTGGTTCAACGTCGGGACCCCGCAGCCCCAGCAGGTCTCGGCCTGCTTCATCCTGTCCGTCGACGACTCCATGGAGTCGATCCTCGACTGGTACAAGGAAGAGGGCATGATCTTCAAGGGCGGCTCCGGCGCCGGCCTGAACCTCTCCCGGATCCGCTCCTCCAAGGAACTGCTCTCCTCCGGCGGCAACGCCTCCGGCCCGGTCTCCTTCATGCGCGGCGCCGACGCCTCGGCCGGAACGATCAAGTCGGGCGGCGCCACCCGCCGCGCGGCCAAGATGGTCATCCTCGACGTCGACCACCCCGACATCGAAAACTTCATCGAGACCAAGGTGAAGGAAGAGGAGAAGATCCGCGCCCTGCGGGACGCGGGCTTCGACATGGACCTGGGCGGCGACGACATCACGTCCGTCCAGTACCAGAACGCCAACAACTCGGTCCGTGTGAACGACACGTTCATGAAGGCGGTCGAGACGGGCGGCAAGTTCGGGCTCACCTCCCGGATGACCGGTGAGGTCATCGAGGAGGTCGACGCCAAGACGCTCTTCCGCAAGATGGCCGAGGCGGCCTGGGCCTGCGCCGACCCGGGCATCCAGTACGACGACACGATCAACCGCTGGCACACGTGCCCGGAGTCCGGGCGTATCAACGGATCGAACCCGTGCAGCGAGTACATGCACCTGGACAACACGTCCTGCAACCTCGCCTCGCTGAACCTGATGAAGTTCCTGAAGGACGACGGCAAGGGCCGCCAGTCCTTCGAGATCGACCGCTTCGCGAAGGTCGTGGAACTCGTCATCACCGCGATGGACATCTCCATCTGCTTCGCCGACTTCCCGACCCAGAAGATCGGCGAGAACACGCGCGCGTTCCGTCAGCTCGGCATCGGCTACGCCAACCTCGGCGCGCTGTTGATGGCGACCGGGCACGCGTACGACTCCGTGGGCGGCCGCGCCCTGGCCGGAGCCATCACCTCTCTGATGACCGGCACGTCGTACCGCCGCTCCGCCGAACTGGCCGCGGTCGTCGGCCCGTACGACGGCTACGCCCGCAACGCGCAGCCGCACCTGCGGGTCATGAAGCAGCACGCCGACGAGAACGACAAGGCCGTCCGTATCGACGACCTGGACACCCCGATCTGGGCCGCCGCCACGGAGGCCTGGCAGGACGTCGTCCGCATCGGCGAGAAGAACGGCTTCCGCAACGCGCAGGCGTCCGTCATCGCCCCGACCGGCACCATCGGTCTCGCGATGTCCTGCGACACCACGGGTCTTGAGCCCGACCTCGCCCTGGTCAAGTTCAAGAAGCTCGTCGGCGGCGGCTCGATGCAGATCGTCAACGGCACGGTCCCGCAGGCCCTGCGCCGCCTGGGTTACCAGGAGGAGCAGATCGAGGCGATCGTCGCCCACATCGCCGAGCACGGCCATGTGATCGACGCCCCGAGCCTCAAGCACGAGCACTACGAGGTGTTCGACTGCGCCATGGGCGAGCGGACCATCTCCGCGATGGGCCACGTCCGCATGATGGCCGCGATCCAGCCCTGGATCTCCGGCGCACTGTCCAAGACGGTCAACATGCCGGAGACGGCGACCGTCGAGGAGGTCGAGGAGATCTACTTCGAGGCCTGGAAGATGGGCGTCAAGGCACTCGCGATCTACCGCGACAACTGCAAGGTCGGCCAGCCGCTCTCCGTCAAGAAGAAGGACGACGAGAAGACCGCGGTGACCGTGAAGACCGAGGCGACGATCCGTGAGGCCGTCGAGAAGGTCGTCGAGTACCGCCCGGTCCGCAAGCGCCTCCCCAAGGGCCGCCCCGGCATCACCACGTCCTTCACGGTCGGCGGCGCCGAGGGCTACATGACCGCCAACTCCTACCCGGACGACGGCCTCGGCGAGGTCTTCCTGAAGATGTCCAAGCAGGGGTCCACCCTCGCGGGCATGATGGACGCCTTCTCGATCGCCATCTCGGTGGGCCTGCAGTACGGCGTGCCGCTGGAGACGTACGTATCGAAGTTCACGAACATGCGCTTCGAGCCGGCCGGGATGACGGACGACCCCGATGTCCGTATGGCCCAGTCGATCGTCGACTACATCTTCCGCCGTCTGGCGTTGGACTTCCTCCCCTTCGAGACGCGTTCCGCCCTCGGCATCCACTCCGCCGACGAGCGTCAGCGTCACCTGGAGACCGGCTCCTACGAGCCGACCGAGGAAGAGGTCGACATCGAGGGGCTGGCCCAGTCGGCGCCCCGCACCCAGGAGCTGAAGGCCGTCGCAGCCCCGAAGGCCGTCGCCACGGAGACGCCGGAGCCCGCGCTGCAGCAGGTCCACACCAGTGCCGAACTGGTGGAGATGCAGCTGGGCATCCACGCGGACGCCCCGCTGTGCTTCTCCTGCGGTACGAAGATGCAGCGGGCCGGGTCCTGCTATATCTGCGAGGGATGCGGGTCGACCAGCGGTTGCAGCTGACCTCGGCGGGCAGTCCCTGACCAGTGAGTGAGGAGGAGGGGCGCCGGCCATGTGCCGGCGCCCCTCCTCCGTCCTGCCGTGGCCACGTAACCTCCGTCCATGGACGACAGGTTGCAGCGTCACGACGCTGACATCAGCGAACTCCCGGGGGCTGCTCGGGCCGCCGCGCTCGACGCGCTGGTCGTGGATCTTCGTTCCCGGACCCCGCCGTGCGCGACGAGCGGGAGCTATGTCACGGCCGTCCGCTGGATACCCGGCCTCGACGCGGCGGAGCGTCGGTGGGTCGGGGACCGTACGGCTGGGCTGTTCGACGATCCCGGCGTTCAGGCGCGTGCGTTCGCTCCCCTTGCCCTTGCCCTCGCCCGGATCGTCGACGCGGGGGACTGGCGGCGGGAGTGGTGGGAGGCCTTCGCCGGGTGGTATCCCGGCGAGACCGATCTGCGCGGGTACGACCCTGTGCTCGGCTGGGTGCACGCCGCCGCGCACGGCGCTGATCTGCTGGCGGCTCTCGCGCGGCGCCCCCAGCAGGACCCCGAACCGTTGATCGAACTGGCCGTCGCGCGGGTTGGCCGACACCGGGCATGTCTTCGACGCCCAGGAGGATGACCGGATCGCTCGTGCGCTGACCCAGGTTCTGTGCCGGCCCGGTCTCGGTGTCGCCGATTCGGTGGGATGGCTGGAGGCTGTCTCGGCGGCGTTCCGGACGGGGGAGCCGTGGCCGGTTCCCCCGTGGGCCTCAACACCATGCGCACGCTGCGCGTGCTCTACCTGCTGGTTAACCGCGGACTGCTCGCGCCTGGAGGGGACGGCCCGCCGAGCACGGTCACCCATCGGCAGGCCGTACTCGATGCTCTGGCCGCCACCCTCGCCGTCGTCACTCCCTGTCTGCTCTCCCCTTCGGGCTGGGTCAGGCCTGACGGATGCGGCCCATCGCCCTGGTGAACGTCGAAGGGTCGTCCTCGAAGCCCTGGACGCCGGAGTGGAAGTCCCACGACCCGGCCTCGCCGCGGACGAACTCCGCGACCGTGGCCGCCGTCGACGCCAGAACGCCGCCGAAGTCGTCCTCGGCCAGGACGGTGTAGCCCTCCCGAATGCGCAGGCCGGGCTTGGGGACGCTGACGAACGTCCGATGCGTGGAGCGCTGCTGGATGATGACGCCGACCACCACGCGCGCGTACTGGGCGGCCAGGCGGTCGAACTCCAGTGTCATGACCTCGTCCCAGCCGAAGCCCTGGCCGTCCTTGCTGTCCCGGTTGAGCGTGATCGTGCCGTCCGGGGCACGGCTGTCGAAGTGCACCACATAGGCGGGATCGCCGTACGGATCGGTCGCCGGGTAGGTCGCGGCGACGATGTCGAGATCGGTGGGTGGCTGCCCCGCCGGACTGGGATCCCACTTCAGTGAGATTTCGGCCTTGCGGATCCCCTTGTTGAGGGCCTTCACAGAGTTCCCCTTCCCCGTTCCCCGGAAGTTGTCGCTTCAACTGCCGGTACATCACAGCTGGTTGTCCATCGTGCCACGCGAGCGGGGGCGCTCGCGCGGTCGCACTCCGCCCGAGCGTGACCGGCGCCACGCTCCGGGGCCTTACGATGGCGCGGTGCTGGTCAAGTGGATTCGCTGCACCGTGGTGGACCGCCGCGGTTTCGAACGGGGGCAGCGAAAGTGGGCGGGACTTCTGGGTGAGCCGGGATTCCGGGGGCAGGGCGGGGGCTGGAGCCGGGGGCGTCCCGGTGTGGCGCACGTCTTCGCCTTCTGGGAGAGCCGCGCCTTCTACGACTCCTTCATGGCCCGGTCCCATGACCGGCTCGCCACCGCCCAGTCGGGCACCTTCAAGGACCAGCAGGTCAAGCTCTTCGACCACCGTTTCGACGTGAAGACCGGCTTCGAGCCGCGCTTCACGGACTCCGACCTGGTGCGGGTGGCGCACTGCCGTGTGCACAAGGAGCGCGCGGAGCACTTCGCGCTGATGCAGGAGAAGGTCTGGAACCCCGCGATGGCGGGTTCGCCCGGCATGGTGCGCGGGCTGTTCGGCGAGGCGCCGGGGCACGAGTTCCTGATCCTGTCGATGTGGCGGTCGGCCGCAGAGCACGGCAAGTACCGGGCCGAGCGCGTGGAACGGCTGGCGCTGCGGGCCCAGCTGGAGGCGGACGTCGCGGCTCTCGCGGGTGACATCGTCGAACTCGAACCCAGCTGGATAGTCTGAGATCCGGGCCCCGTGTGCTCCAGCGCGCACGACTTGTGTGACATACGCCGTATAACAGCCCTGTGAGTGTCCGCCCGGCGCCGACCCGATCTAGGGTTTTGGCATGGTAAGACCACGGCGCATCGTCCTTGTCCGGCACGGCGAGTCAATGGGCAATGCCGATGACACCGTCTACGAACGCGAGCCCGACCACGCTCTCGCCCTCACCGAACGCGGCCGGCGGCAGGCGGAGGAGACGGGCAAGCGGCTGCGCGAGGTGTTCGGGCAGGAGCAGGTCAGTGTGTACGTCTCCCCATACCGTCGTACGCACGAGACCCTGCGCGCGTTCCGCCTGAACGCCGACCGCATACGCGTACGCGAGGAGCCCCGGCTGCGCGAGCAGGACTGGGGCAACTGGCAGGACCGGGACGACGTACGGCTGCAGAAGGCGTACCGGGACGCGTACGGGCACTTCTTCTACCGCTTCGCCCAGGGGGAGTCCGGCGCCGACGTGTACGACAGGGTCGGCGGCTTCCTGGAAAGTCTCTACCGCAGCTTCGAGGCCCCCGACCATCCGCCCAACGTGCTGCTGGTGACCCACGGACTGGCCATGCGGCTCTTCTGCATGCGCTGGTTCCACTGGACGGTCGCGGAGTTCGAGTCGCTGTCGAATCCGGGGAACGCCGAGATGCGGATGCTCGTTCTCGGGAGTGACGGCAGGTACACCCTTGACCGGCCGTTCGAGCGCTGGCGTGATCCGGAATCGTATGGAATCACCGGATAGGGTGGCACGGCGATGACGACTGTTTCCTCTCCCCGTGAGCGCTTGGGGCGCGCCCTGACCAGCCTGCGTGGGCTCGCGGTGGGGGACGCGCTGGGCTCGCAGTTCTTCGTGCCCGCCAATCACCCGCTGCTGAAGCTCCGGGAGCTGCCGCCCGGCCCCTGGCAGTGGACGGACGACACGGAGATGGCGTGCTCCGTGGTGGCCGTGCTGGCCGCGCACCACCGCATCGACCAGGACGCGCTGGCCCGTTCCTTCGCGCAGCACCACGACTTCGACCGCGGGTACGGCCCTGCGGTGAACCGGCTCCTGAGGCTGGTCCGGGAGGGCGGCGACTGGCGGGAGCTGGCGTCCGCTCTGTTCAACGGACAGGGTTCCTGGGGCAACGGCGCGGCCATGCGCATCGCTCCCCTTGGCGCCTGGTACGCGGACGACCCGGAGCAGGCCACCCACCAGGCGGAGATCTCGGCCTACCCCACGCACCAGCACCGTGAGGCCGTGGTCGGCGCCATGGCCGTCGCCGCGGCCGCCGCGCTGGTCGCCGCTCCGGGCGGCCCGTCGACCCCCGGCGCACTCCTCGACGGTGTCATCGCGCTCGTCCCGAGTAGCGCCGTCGCCGCCGGGCTGAGGCGCGCCCGGGACATGCTCGACTACGCCGACGCGGGCACGGTCGCGGCCGTACTGGGCTGTGGCCGGCGTACGTCGGCGCACGACACCGTGCCGTTCGCGCTCTGGTCCGCCGCGCGCGCCCTGGGTGACTACGAAGAAGCCTTCTGGGTGACGGCCCAGGCAGGCGGCGACGTGGACACGAACTGCGCCATCGTGGGCGGCGTACTCGCCGCGGGGAGAGCGGGGACGCCGCCGTCGGCGTGGCTGGAGCGGACGGAAACGCTGCCGGAGTGGGTCCCGACGGGGTTGTAGCCCTGCCGTGCGGTTCCTGGCGCGGGCGGGCTGAGAGCCCTGCCTTGTGCGAGGGTGCGGCCCCGGTGAGGTGCCGCGCAGCCGTGCGCCGGCTGTTGACGTGGCTGCCGGAGCGGCACCAGGGCGCGGGACGGCGCCCGAACGAGCGAACCCCCTGCCGCGCACAGCAGTGCCGTACGCCGCTCCGGGCGCCCGGAGCGGCGTACGGCTGCCGCCGTCGGACGCGACCCCGCCAGCAGGGCCTGTGGGCCCGCAGGCGGGAGATCAGGCCCCGGCCGGGCCCGCGGTGCTCGCCGTGCCCGCCAGGGCGTCCAGGTCGCTCCTGCGGACGCGGATCACGAACCAGGCGGTGGCGAGGGCCAGGACGGCCATCGCGGCGGCCGGGACGAAGGCCGTGGAGATGCCGTGGGCGAGTACCTCGTGGCTCCAGGGAGCCGGAAGCTGCTGGGTCCTGGCGAACTCCGTTTTCTGTTCCACCGACGCCTCGGCGAGGAACTTGGGCACCTGCTTCGCGGCCTCGTCGCGGCTGGCCGAGCCGAACACCGTCGTCAGGATGGAGAGGCCGAGCGAACCTCCCACCTGCTGCGTGACGTTGAGCAGCCCGGAAGCGGCGCCCGCCTCGTGCGCGGCGACCCCGGAGACGGCTGTCAGGGTCAGCGTCACGAAGTTCAGGCCCATACCGAAGCCGAACACCAGCATCGGGCCGAGCACGCCGCCGATGTACGAGCTGTCGGGGGTGATGAAGGCCTGCCAGATGAGGCCGAACGTGGCCAGGGCCGCCCCGACCACCATGAACGGTTTGGGCCCCAGGACAGGCAGGAACCGCTGCGACAGGCCCGCGCCGATGGCGATCGCGAAGGTCACCGGCAGGAAGGCGAGGCCCGCCTCGATCGGCGTGTACAGCAGGACGTTCTGCACGAAGAGGACGATGAAGAAGAACATGCCGAACATCGCCGCGGCCAGGCTCAGCATGATCACGTACGTGCCCGAGCGGTTGCGGTCGGCGAACATCCTCAGCGGGGTGATCGGCTCCTTGGCGCGCATCTCCACAAAGACGAAGGCGGCCAGCAGGATCACCGCCGTGCCGAAGGACGCGAGGGTCAGGCTGTCCCGCCAGCCCTCCTCCGCCGCGCGGATGAAGCCGTAGACGAGGGCCGCCATGCCCAGTGTCGAGGTGAGCGCGCCCATGATGTCGAATCGGCCCGGGTGCCGTTCGGACTCGCCGATGTACATCGGCGTGAGCACGGCGATCAGGAGACCGATCGGTACGTTGACGAAGAGCACCCAGCGCCAGTCGAGCCACTCCGTCAGCATGCCGCCGGCGAGCAGGCCGACGGCGCCGCCGCCGGCCGAGACGGCGGCGAAGACCCCGAACGCCCTGTTCCGCTCCGGGCCTTCGGCGAACGTGGTGGTGATGAGCGCCAGCGAGGTGGGGGAGGCGATCGCGCCGCCCACGCCCTGGAGGGCCCGCGCGGCCAGCAACTGCCAGGGCTCCTGGGCGAGTCCGCCGAGCAGGGAGGCGGCGATGAACAGCAGGATGCCGGTCAGGAAGACCCGGCGGCGACCGAGGATGTCGCCGGCCCGGCCGCCGAGCAGGAGCAGACCGCCGAAGGTGAGCGTGTAGGCGCTGACCACCCAGGTGAGGTCGGTGGTGCTGAACTTGAGGGCGTCTTGAATGTGCGGCAGTGCGATGTTCACAATCGTCGCGTCGAGTACCACCATGAGTTGGCAGGCCGCGATGACGGTGAGCGCTATGCCGGGATGCCCCTCCCGGCGGGCAGCACCTGGTTTCTGGTCCTTCGTCATTGAAGAGGTAGTCACTATGGGTCCCCCATGAGAGCGCTAGTGAACGCTCGCGTTCACTGTCGCGTCAAACGGTAGTGAGCTCCCGACAGTGAACGCAAGCGTTCACTGAAGTCGCCGCCGCGTCGCACTCCGGCTGCCCGGTAGCCTCTGCGATTCACCCCGTCGGCGATCCCCCTAATGCCGACAATCCTCATAATCCCCGCACCGCCCGCTCCCCCTTGCCGCTGGAGACACTCGAATGGTTACCTCGCGCTGGACGGCCGCCCCCGCTCGGACGGCCTCCCCCCGCCGGCGCGGCGCCGTGCTCGAACGCGCGATCCTCGATGCCGCGCTGGAGCAGCTCAGCACGGTGGGCTGGAACGGCCTGACGATGGAAGGTGTCGCCGCCGGCGCCCAGACCGGCAAGGCCGCGGTCTACAGACGGTGGCCCTCCAAGGAGGACCTCGTCGCGGACGCGCTCCAGGCCGGACTGCCGAGCTTCGACCGGGCGCCCGACCTCGGGAGCGTGCGGGGCGACCTTCTCGAACTGTGCCGGCAGGTGCGTGAGGCGATGTTCTCGCGTCCCGGATCCGCGCTGCGCTCGGTCATTCACGAATGCGACAACCCGCAGGCGGAACGCTTCCAGGGCGTGATCTTCGGACGGGTCGTCGAGCCGACGGTGAGGCTCCTCCGGGAGATCGTCGACCGTGGAATCGAGCGGGGGGAGACTCGTTCCGACGCTGCCAACAGCTACGTTTTCGATGCCATTCCGGCGATGATGATGTACCGCTCGAAGATGTGCGCGAGCGAATGGAGGGAGCGTGACATCGAGGAGATGATCGACCAGTTGATGGTCCCGCTGTTGCGGGCTCGGTGACCCCCAAGTCGCTTGGAGGAACCGGGGTGTCGCGTGGGGTTCCGGGCGGCGTAGGCTAAGAGCGCCATGCCGTACGAAGCACCTACCCACACCGTCGAGCGCTCCCTGCGCGCCACGACCGGAGCGAAGGTCATCGCCGGCGTCGACGAAGTGGGGCGGGGTGCGTGGGCCGGCCCCGTCACCGTCTGCGCGGCGGTCACCGGTCTCCGTCGGCCCCCCGAGGGACTCACCGACTCCAAACTGCTCGCAGTCAAGCGGCGTACCCAACTCGCGGAAGTGCTGCGGAACTGGGTCACGTCCTACGCACTGGGGCACGCCTCTCCGGAGGAGATCGACGACCTGGGGATGACGGCAGCGCTGCGGCTCGCCGCGGAGCGCGCTCTGGAGGCATTGCCAGTCCGCCCCGACGCGGTCATCCTCGATGGGAAGCACGACTACCTGGGATCGCCGTGGCAGGTCCGTACGGTGATCAAGGGAGACCAGTCGTGCGTGGCGGTTGCGGCGGCGTCCGTGATCGCCAAGGTTCACCGCGACAAAATGATGGCCGAACTGGGTATCGACCATGCAGACTTCGGTTTTGCGGCCAATGCCGGGTATCCGTCGCCCGTGCACAAGGCCGCGCTGGAGGAGCGGGGTCCCACCCCGTACCACCGGCTGTCGTGGGCGTATCTTGATGCGCTGCCCCAGTGGCGGCACCTCAAGAAGGCCCGCAGTTGGGCGAACGGGAACGTTCCGGGGATCGAGGGCCAGCTCGGCTTCGACTTCTGACGATTCCGTTCGCACCCATGTGCCACCCGCCGATGCGAGTCGCACCGGCGTTTGATAAATATCAGGTCATGCCTCTCATTCCCGAGGAGCCTCAGATTCACGAGAGTGCCCAGGGTCCCCGCGTCGCTCCGGCCAGTGGCCACAGCGCGCCGACCCCCCGTCCCGTACCCGGCCCGCGCCCCGCGGCCTCGCCGCGTCCCGGCCGTCCGGGTCCGTTCCGGCCCACCGCGCCGGCCCAGCGCGCACCGCACGACGCGCCCGCGGCTCCGGCCGCCCCTGTCCCTTCCACCCCTTCTGCCCCTGCCTCCGCGGCTTCGGCGGCCCCGCAGATCCAGCTGATCCCGGCCTCGGCCGAGGGTGCGCTGGACGCTGCCGAGGAAGCCGTCGACCTGCTCCTGGAGTCGGGTCGGGCCCCCAGTGAGGTGCTGGTGATCACCACCGGCGAGCCGCACCCGTGGGCCGCACACGAGCTGTCCTTCGGCGAGGCCCCGTACTGGGCGCAGCACGACGCGGGTGACGACGTCTTCTACGCCGACGCCGCCGCTGTGAGTCGTGCCGGTACCCGTCCCGTGGTCGTCGTCGCCGTCAACGGCGGTGCTGACGCGACGGCTGCCGCAGCCCTTCCCGTGGCTCTCGCCCGAGCCGGTGCCCTGCTGATCGTCTGCGGCGACCCGCAGCAGATCAACTCGGTGCTGGGCGCGGGGGTCTGAGCCGGTTCCGGTTCGCCCGGGGGACACCCCGGGACCGGTTCTGGGGACAACCGGTCCAGCGACATCGGACCGGCTCGCGGAGGGCCGCGGAAGCGATACATGTACGGCGGGGATTCGACGTGCCCTGACGTGTCAGAGCGGTCATGCACTGGCGATGCCACGGCCCCGGCAGGAACGGGGTCGTGCGGGCGACGGGAGCACGCGTGCGCGTGCTCCCGTCGTTTGCGTTGGATGCCGTACGGGCGGGCCGTGTGCCGGACCGCCGTGCGCGTGCGCGTCGGCCGGTCGTGCACTTGTTCGCGAGGTGATCACTGTCGTACGTCGCACCAGGCGGACGCCGTTGTCCGTGGTGGCTGCTCATGTACGACGTGGATGTCATCCGTGGCTGCCAGGCGCAGTTCCAGGAGGTGGGCCAACCGCCGGAGAATATGGGGCGTGTTGTTGGCTCCCTACCGGTGTCAGCGGGCCGCCGCGCGGCGCAGGATGTCCGAGGCGGCGCCTCCGGTGCGGGGCATCGGCAGCGGTGGCGGTGCCTCGGGCATGGCGAACGGCTCCGGTGGCGAATCCGTGTTCGGACGGCGCCCGCCGCGGCCCTCGCCGAGCACCTGCCAGCCGTCGCGGGTCAGCGTGATGTACGCGCCGCAGCGCAGCCCGTGCAGAGTGCAGGCGTCCCGCAGACCCCACATCCACGCGCCGTCCTCCTCCGTCCAGCGCGCGTCGCCGTCACGGCAGTAGAGCAGGACGGCAGTGCGCACCGGCGTACGGCGACGCAGGTCGTGAGGGATGACCCGACGCAGCTGTGCGAGCAGCGAGTTACGGAACATCCAGCCGTCGGCAGGCGCCGAGCGGCGGGTGAACGAGGCGCTCGCGCGCAGCCGTTCGTCCGGATCGAGGACGGCCACGATCGCCGTCGCGGGCCCGGGACGGTGCCGGGCGTGCAGTCCGCTGACGACCTCGCGGGGATTGCGCAGCAGAGGAATCCCGGCTGCGGCCCACTCCGCGGGTTCGAGCATGCGGGCTGCTGAGTTGGTGGAAGCGGCGGACAGGTCGGCAGACGTCGACATGGATGCCGCGGGGGACGGAGCGAATCCGAAGGTCACGGTCCTCCCTTCGGCTACGCGCCCAACACTGCGGGCGGGAGATCGGACTTGGGGGAGCGCACACCGCAGCGGAGCCCTGCCGGACCACGGACATGCCGTGCGGGAGCGGACTCCAATTCTTGCTGTCGAACTGGGTTGCGGCAACGAGCAAATGGGGCCACCGACCGGCTTCTGGTGATCTGTGGATTATATCCCTGCCAGGTGTGTCATTTGTAGATGCCTGGGGTCGCCGGGAACATGCTGTTGGTCCGCTTGTTCGGCTTGGTTCATATTCCCGTCATCAGCCCTGCAGGGCGAGGACCAGTGGCAACACGCCCTGCGCACCGGCCCGTCGAAGCATCCGGGCCGCCACCGCGAGGGTCCAGCCGGTCTCCGTGAAGTCGTCCAAAAGGAGGACAGGCCCCTGCGTCCCGGCGAGGGCGGAGGCCAGTGCGGGCGGCACGGTCAGGGCTCCGTCGAGGGCCTTCAGCCGCTGGGCGCTGTTGCTGCGGGACACGGGCGGGGCGTCACCGGCGTACTCCAGGCTGCCCAGCAGCGGCAGCCGGCCGATCTCCGCGACCCGTGCGCCCAGGGACGCGATCAGCTGCGGTCGGGTGCGCGAGGAGACGGTGACGACGCCTACCGGGCGCGACTGTGCTGACGAGGCCCCCGATGCCCAGCCGTCGGGTCCCTTCGCCCAGTCGACCAGTACGCCGACGACGGCCTCGGCCACGTCGTCCGGCACCGGCCCGTCCGGCGCCTGCGGCGAAAACATCGGGCGCAGCCGGTTGCCCCAGCCGATGTCCGACAACCGGCCCAACGCGCGCCCAGTGGAAGCCTGTTCACCGGCCGGAATACGTCCCTTCAGATCGACTCCGATCGCCGGCAGCCCCGTCGGCCACATGCGTCGTGGCTCGACCTCGACACCGGCCCGGCCCAGATCCGCGCGTGCGGCGTCCACGGCCCCAGTGGAGGCGTCGGGTGTGAACCGGGCTCCCGCGCAGTTGTCGCAGCGGCCGCAGGGCTTGGCGCCCTCGTCGTCCAACTGGCGCTGCAGGAACTCCATTCGGCAGTCCGTCGTCGACGCGTACGCGCGCATCGCCTGCTGCTCGGCCTTCCGCTGGCGCGCCACCCACTCGTAGCGCTCCGTCTCGTATGTCCAGGGCCGGCCCGTGGCGACCCAGCCGCCCTTGACCCGGTTGACGGCCCCGTCGACGTCGAGAACCTTGAGCATGCTCTCCAGACGCGAGCGGCGCAGCTCCACCAGAGGTTCCAGGGCAGGCAGCGACAACGGCCGCTCCGCGCGTGCGAGGACGTCGAGCGTGCGGCGCACCAGCTCCTCAGGAGGGAAGGCCAGAGAGGCGAAGTACTCCCAGATCGCCTCGTCCTCCTTCCCCGGGAGCAGCAGCACCTCCGCGTGCTCGACACCGCGGCCGGCGCGACCGACCTGCTGGTAGTAGGCGATCGGGGAGGAGGGCGAACCGAGGTGCACGACAAAGCCGAGGTCCGGTTTGTCGAAGCCCATACCGAGCGCGGACGTCGCCACCAGGGCCTTCACCCTGTTGCCGAGCAGATCGTCCTCGGCCTGCTGCCGGTCGGCGTTCTCCGTTTTCCCGGTGTACGAGGCCACGGTGTGCCCACGTTGGCGGAGGAAGGCCGTGACCTCCTCGGCGGCGGCCACCGTGAGCGTGTAGATGATCCCGGAACCCGGCAGTGCGGACAGGTGGTCGGCTAGCCATGCCATCCGGTGCGCCGCGTCCGGCAGCCGCAGCACGTTCAGGCTCAGACTCTCCCGGTCCAGTGGGCCGCGCAGCACCAGCGCGTCCGAGGTGCCTCCGGTGCCCAGCTGCTCGGCCACGTCGGCGGTCACGCGCGCGTTCGCCGTGGCGGTGGTGGCCAGGACGGGCACGCCCGGTGCGAGGTCGGTGAGTATCGTGCGCAGTCGGCGGTAGTCGGGGCGGAAGTCGTGGCCCCAGTCGGAGATGCAGTGGGCCTCGTCCACCACCAGCAGGCCCGTCGCGGCGGCGAGCTTGGGCAGTACATGGTCGCGGAAGTCCGGGTTGTTGAGACGCTCGGGACTGACCAGCAGGACGTCGACCTCGCCCGCCGCGATCTCGTTCTGAACCGTGTCCCATTCCTCGGTGTTCGAGGAGTTGATCGTCCGGGCGTGAATGCCCGCCCGGGCCGCGGCCTCCACCTGGTTGCGCATCAGCGCGAGCAGCGGAGAGACGATCACGGTGGGGCCGCTGCCCAGGGCCCGCAGCAGTGAGGTCGCCACGAAGTACACCGCGGACTTGCCCCACCCCGTGCGCTGCACCACCAGGGCCCGGCGCTTGTCGGCGACCAGCGCCTCGATCGCCCGCCACTGGTCCTCGCGCAGCCGGGCCGCGCCCGTGGCATCTCCGACGAGACGGGCGAGGACCGTGTCGGCCGCCGCTCGGAGATCCGCGTTGCTCGTGTGCTCCATGCACCCCATACAACAGGACGCCGCTGACAACCGGCACGTGAGACGGCGGATCACGGCCACCCGGCGGGGTGTGTGTTCGGCGGGTTCGGGAGCACACCGAGCGGCGATGCACGCCCCCGTGCCCGTCCTGCCGGCCGCACGAGCCCTGCGCCGTCTTTGACGTGTCCCTGGTCGAGGTTATCCACAGGCCCAAGCGGAATCTGGCAATCCGCGAGATCGTCACCGCATGACGAATCACAGCGAAACGCATCAGGTCACCCTGCGCACTCCGGCCGAACTGGCCGATGCCCTGCCGTATTTGCTCGGCTACCACCCCGAGGACAGCATCGTCCTGGTCGCGCTGCACGACAAGGACGGACGCGGCCGGTTCGGCGGCCGCGCCCGGCTTGGAATTCCCGCGAACCCGGACGACTGGCCCGCTGTGGCCCATCAGTTGACGCACGGCCTGGTGACCGGCAGCGAGCGCAGAGGCGCACGGCCCGAGAGCATGGTCGTATACCTCTGCCAGGAACCGGCGCAGGGCGAAGCGCGGCATCAGGTGAGGGAACGTCTGCGCCCTCTCGCCCAGTTGCTGCGCACCGAATGCGGCCGACTCGACGTGCCCGTGGTCGAGGCACTCTGCATCGCCGACAACCGCTTCTGGTCCTACTGCTGCGTGACCCCCGACTGCTGTCCGGACGACGGAGTACCCATGGGCCTGCCCGGCACCTCGGTGCTGGCCGCCGCCGCGACCTATGCCGGCCTGCAGGTGCGGGGCACACTGCGTGAGCTGCGGGCCAGGTTCCACCCCTTGGAGACCGCCGCGGCGCTGGAACAGGAACGCGCACTCGACACCGCGAATGCCCGCCTGGTCCCGCGGATCCTCGACGACGCGAGCCGCGTGGACGTGGCCGAGGAGACTTTGCGACAGGCGATCCGGATCAGGAACCGATTCGCCGACGCACCCGCCGTCTCCGGCACGCTCCTGGCAGACCTTCGCGACGACGAACTGCTCGCACACGACGAGGCCGCCACGCTCATTCTGGGTCTGCAGGATCGCACGACCCGTGATCGCGCGGCGGAGTGGATGGAGGGCGAGGAGGCGGCACCGGCCCTGCGCCTCTGGCGGGCTCTCGCCCGCCGCTGCGTCGGGCCGTACCGCGAGCACGCCGCGGCACCTCTGACACTCGCCGGCTGGGTCGCCTGGTCGACCGGCGATGATCTGGAGGCCAGGGAAGCCCTGGCCATGGCGCTCGGCGTGGACCCGGGCTATCTGTTCGCCCGCCTGCTGCACCAGGCCTGCAACGAGGGCTTGGACCCGGAGTCGATCCGCCGCTGTCTGCGCGCGGAGCGCGGCGGCCGAGCACGTATGACTGCCGGGCCACCCCGGACATCGTCGGACACCGAGTGGATCGGGGGCGGCGACGCGGGCGAGGACACGGCCACCGAATCGTGGCAGGAACCGGAGGGGGCCGAGGGCGCGAGCGCTGTCGACCGTACGGAGGGCATCGAGAGCGACAGCCGGATCGACAGCACCGACGCCACGACGCCGCTCGACGCCACAGGCCCCCCATCCTGCTCGACGTCGGTCAGCGGCGCCGCACGGGCGCTGGAGTCTGCCACGAGGCGCCGACGTCGGGTCGGCGCGCTCGATGGCGCCGACACGCGCCCTCGCGCCCGGGGGACGGACGGGACCCGTCCCCAGCCCCCGGGCAAGCCCGCCGTACGTCGTCGCAGCCTCCGCACCGGGGAGGCTGCCCCGCGCGGACACCGGGCGAAGGGGGATGACGCGTGAACAGGGGTGGGGTGGTCCATGGCGGGCTGGGCAGCAACCGAAAGCCAGGCGGAGGGACCGACGCGCGCGGGACAGCCGCTGGGCGCCCGAAGAGCACCGGGACCGGTGACCGGCGGCTGAGCAGCGGCGGGACGCCTGCGGAGCGACTTGATGGCGACGGGTCGGTTGAGAGGCGCTCGGGCAACCGCTTGGTGGTCGGCGAACGGTTCGGCGCAGATGGAACACCTGTCCGGCGATTGAGCAACGGCAGTGCGTCCCACGTACCACTGACCGGCGCCAGGACAACTCACGGACACCTCACCATCCCCATCACTGCGGACAGCCGGTGCAGTCGTCCCGGCACCGGCCGGACGTATGCCCCGCCCCACCGCCATTCGGTCGGCTTCCGCCGCCGGAAGCGTGACTCGGGGAAGCCCTGGCCCGTTCACCTGAGTGGCGGACCCCCTGGACGGGCCGCGCCGCCACATCGCCCCCGCCCCGCCGAAGCTCCCCACCAGGCGCCGAGCGCGCCCCCGGCGCCCAGAGCGCAGAAGAAGCCGCCCATGCACCCGCCACCGCCCCCGGCCGCCGACGACCCCCGTGCCGCCAGTACACCCGCGCCGCCCTTGCGGGGAGGCGGGGGTGGAGCACCGAGGAGCGCAGGGGACCCGCGCGGCTCGGAGCCGCGTTTCCCGGGCGCCGGACGTCCTTACTCGCCTGCGGCAAGGGGCGCGCCGCCACCGTTCGCGCCGCCTTCCTCCTCCCGGCCACCGCTTGCCCCACCCTCTGCGGCCCGCCGTCCCACCCAACTGCCCCCGACCCACACCACCCTGATCTGCGTCGCACTCCCCGGGCTCGCGATCTCCACGGACCAGGGGCAGCTCACCGGCCGAGGACTGGAGGGCTTCTATCGCGGGGGCAGGCGCGTGCTCGCCCGGTGCCAAATCCGCGTGGCCGGCCGCGAACCGCTCGCGGTCCAGGCCCGGATGACCGCCGCCGACCGCGCCCGGTTCGTGGGGACATTGCGCGCCTCACCCGACGGCGGGCCGGACCCTGACGTCATCGTCGAGCGCCTCCGCCACGCGGACGGCACGGAGCGGATCACCCTGCACAGTTCGGCGCTGCGCCCGCTGCGCCTGCCGGTCGAGGTGTCTCTCGGTACCGACCTCGCGGACCTGGGCACCATCGCCTCCGGCAGCGCAGGCCCCGAACTGCCTGCCAGCGTCCATGCCTTCGGCCTGCGCTGGTCCTGCGCCACCGGCGGCGCCGCCGTCACGGCCGACCCGCCACCCGCCGACGCGCTGGCCTCCGCGGGCCTGCTGCGCTGGGAGCTCGAACTGCCCCCGGGCGGTTCCACAACCCTGGAACTGCGCATACGGCCGGACGGCACGGGACCCGTCCGAGCCGTGGGCCACGCGGCGACCAGCCCTCTCGCCCCAGCACGGGCCGTCGGCGACGATCCACGCGTCGAGGCGCTCCTCCGCACCAGCATCGAGGATCTCCAGGCTCTGCTCTTGCGGGACTCCGCGCATCCCTCCGACACCCATCTCGCTGCAGGGGCACCGTGGCGCTGCGGCATGGCGCCGGCCGAGGCCCTCGCCGCCGCCCGGATGACGCTCCCCCTCGGGACCGGCCTCGCGGCGGGCACGCTGCGCACCCTGGCCCGTACCCAGCTCACAGGGCCGGGCCCGCGGTCCGGCATGCTTCCTGGACCGCGCCGAGACGCGGGCGCACACCTGCCACCGGGCTGCACGGGTACGGAGGCCACACTGCTCTTCCCCGTGCTCCTCGCGGAGGCCCGGCGCTGGGGGCTCCCGGAACAGGCGACCGAGGAACTGCTCCCGACTGCCGAGCGCTGTCTGACCTGGCTGCGCGCGACCGTGGGTGACGGGATCTATCTGCCCGATCCGCAGCCGGGCGGCCCTCTGCGTTGCGAGACGCAGGCCCACGCTCACCGTGCCGCCCTCCTCGGCGCCGATCTCCTGGACGCGTACGGACGACCTGGCGGCGCCGGGCTGCGGCAGTGGGCCCAGGAACTGCGCACCGCGTTCCGGGAGGACTTCTGGATCGAGGACCGGGGTGGCGGAAGACCGGCGGCTGCCCGTACCCCGGACGGGCGCATCGTGCCGCACTTCGGTGCGGTCACCGCCCATCTCCTCGACACCGGGTTGCTGGGCGCGGGCGAGCCTGCCCCCGGCCTGCTCGACAAGGTGCAGACCGGGCAACTCGCCCGCCTGCTCGGCAGCCCGGCCATGGACTCCGGCTGGGGACTGCGCGGCCTGGGCATCAAGGAGGCGGGATACAACCCGTTCGGCCACCGGAGCGGTGCTGTGCGGATCCAGGAGACCGCGGTGGCCGTAGCGGGCCTGGCCACCGCCGGGTACGAGAAGGAGGCGAGTTCCCTGCTGCACGGCCTCCTGGCGGCGGCCGAGGCCTTCGAGTACCGGCTGCCGGAGATGTACGCGGGGGAGCAGCGCACAGAAGGCAGCGCTCCGTTGCCGCACCCGGCGGCCTGCAGACCGGCGGCCACGGCCGCTGCCTCCGGGGTACTGCTGCTCGCGACTCTGGCCGGTATCCGTCCGGACGCCCCGGCGAGCACGGTCATGCTCCGTCCCGTACGCAGCGTGCCGCTGGGCGAGATCGGCCTGACGGGGCTACGGGTCGCGGGGGAGCCCTTCTCCGTACGGGTCGGCCGTCTCGGCGTCGCCATGGTCGAGGAGGCTGCCGCCGGACTGCAACTGGGAGCGTGACCTCGTACGGCATATCGCCCAGGACGACCTGAAGCGACCTGGGACACCCGTGCCCGACCACGGTGGATCAGCCAGGGGCGCAGCCGGGAGAGGGGAGTGTTTATCGTCAGGCAGACGACTATGATCGCGGCATGCCCTACGACCCGTCAGCCTTCCCGCCCTTCGCCGTCACCGTGGACCTGGTCGTGCTGACCGTGCGTCGTCATGCCCTGTGCGCGCTGGCGGTACGGAGGGGCGAGCCGCCCTTTCAGGAGCGCTGGGCGCTTCCCGGCGGCTTTGTACGGGCCGACGAGGATCTGGCGCAGGCAGCGGCGCGTGAACTGGCCGAGGAGACCGGCCTGCGCGCCCACGACCCGGACGCCCCGGCTCAGGACAACGGCGCCCACCTGGAACAGCTCGCGACCTACGGCGACCCCAAGCGCGACCCCCGGATGCGGGTGGTAAGCGTCGCCCATCTCGCGCTCGCCCCCGACCTGCCCGCTCCCCGGGCGGGCGGCGACGCGAACAGCGCACGCTGGGCCCCCGTCGAGGAGCTCCTGCAGCAGGGCGGCTACGGCCGCGACGGCGAACAGGCGGCGCCACTCGCCTTCGACCATGCCCAGATCCTGTCGGATGGGGTGGAGCGCGCCCGTTCCAAGATCGAGTATTCGTCGCTGGCCACAGCGTTCTGCCCGACCGAGTTCACCGTCGGGGAGTTGCGCCGTGTCTACGAGGCGGTCTGGGGCGTGGCCCTCGACCCGCGCAACTTCCACCGCAAGGTCACAGGCACCCCGGGTTTCCTCGTCCCCACCGGAGGTACGACCACCCGGCAGGGCGGTCGCCCCGCCCAGCTCTTCCGGGCCGGTGGCGCCACCCTGCTCAATCCTCCGATGCTGCGCCCCGAGGTCTGACGCCGAACCCCACGGGCGGATCGCACACTGAACGCCGACTGGGGCAACGCCGTCTCCATGTGGCCCTGCCACACCCGGATAAACAGACATAAAGCGCTATCTTGCTACGGGTGATCCAGGCCTTCGGACTGACCAGCAACCCTCGCAAGGAGCTTCCCCCCGCCGTCGACGACGTCTCCTTCGAGGCGCGTGCGGGCTGCGTCACCGCGCTCCTCGGTACCCCCGGCGCCGGCAAGACAACGGTGCTCAGGCTCATGCTCGAACTGCAACAGGGCCGTGGAATCACCTACTTCAGAGGCCGCCCACTGCACCGAATCGCCCATCCGTCAGGTGAGGTCGGCGTTCTTCTGGGGGACGTGCCGGGGCACCCCGCGCGCACGGTCCGAGGCCAACTCCGCATGTTGTGCGCGGCGGCAGGCGTCCCTGTCCGCCGTGCCGACGAAGTCCTCGAGGTAGTGGGTCTCGTCAGCCTGCGCGACGAACGCCTGGGCGCCCTGTCACGCGGCATGGACTGCCGGCTCGGCCTGGCCTGCGCCCTGCTGGCGGACCCGCACACCCTCGTGCTCGACTCGCACACCGACGGTCTGGCCCCCCGCGAGCGCCAGTGGCTGCACGGCATGCTGCGCGCCCACGCGACCCACGGAGGCACTGTCCTGATCGCCACCGCCGACCCCAAGGAGGCGGCCCGCACCGCCGACCGGATCATCACCCTGGAACAGGGGCGACTCGTCGCCGACCAGGAGGCCGCGGAGTTCTCCCGCACCCGGCTGCGCCCCCGCGTCGCCGTCCGAAGCCCGCACGCCACCCGTCTCGCGGCCGTGCTGACCAAAGAGGCCCGGACCGCACAGAGCTCCGTGGAGGTCGTACACGAGTCCGGCAACCGGCTCTCCGTGTACGGCAGCACGTGCGCCATCATCGGCGAGACCGCGTTCCGGCACGGCATCCTCGTACACCAACTCGCCGACGAGGTGGGTGACATGGGTCCAGGCGCAGGCTCGACCCGCCAGGGTGATCAGAACGCTGCTGGGGCCACGCCTGAGGACGTTGCCCTGAGCCAGGGCTCTGCTGCCACACCTCAGGGTCCTTCGGCATCGCACGGCCCTGCCGGGTACGGCCCCTGTGTGCCGACGGAGGTCACCCCGGCGACCCGTCTCTCGGACCTCTCCGATCTCTCCGAGCCGACAGCCGGCCGTTCCCCGGCACTGTCCGCGCCTGAACGCCTCCAGAGCGCCCGCCCACGCCCCTCCGACACCCTCACCTCCGCCAACCTGCCCCCGCTCCCACCCCCGATCTCCGTCCGTTCCGCTCCGAGTCCTCTGCGCCCCCTCCGCTACGAGCTCCGGCGGGCCGGCGGTGTCGGTACCGGTTTCCTTACCGGGGCGGCCGTGCTCGTCTCGTCCGCGCTCGTCGCCGTGCTCCTGGCCCGCATCGGGCACACCCCGCAGCACCGTCTGCTGGCCGCCTGGCCGCAGGAGCTGCCGCTGCCGCCCGCGGCCCTCGGCGCCGGGCTGCTCGGCGCCATCGCCTTCGGCGACGAGTTCCGCCACCCTGCCCTGGCCGTGGACCGTGGCACTGTGCCCCGCCGGCTGGGGCTGCTCGCCGCGAAGCTCCTCGTCGCCGCGGCCACCGGGCTGCTGCTTGCCCTTCTCACCGTCGGCTGCGACGCCGAAGTGCTCTACCTCGTCTACGGACGGGAACTGGCGCAGGTACCCGCGGACTGGCTCGCGCTGACCGCGAGTTGGATCGGCCTCGTGATCGGCTGCTCGTGGGCCGGAGTGCTGGCCGCGGGCATCTTCCGGTCCACCACCGCCGGGCTCGCGGCGGTGGTCGCCGTACCGGTCCTCGTGGTGCCTCTCGTACAGAAAGTCCTGGAGGGCGCGTCCGTGCGGAGCGCGGCCGGGTTCTCCGTGCGGCTGCGAGAACTGTTCCTGGCGCAGTGGCCGTTCGGGGGCGAGCGGTATCTGTCCGCAGCAGCGCGGATGATCGCCCAACCCGTCGGTGGCGCGCTGGCGTTGTCGCTGGCCGCTCTGCTCTGTGCGTATCTGCTCACGACCCTGCGCAGCAGGGTCCGATGACGACCGTCCGCACCCTTCCGGTCCTGCCCTGCGCACAACTCCCCGGGGAACGCCCATTTCTTTCCGATAAGGCGTCAATTGCGACGGGGTGAGCGATCACCCTTTCGTGTGCTTTTCACCAAAGACCTCAAGGGAGTTGGAGACAGAGCCGACAAATGATCCGTGAGTACCCTTGCGCACACCATGATGACCGCCGCCCGCTCCGCAGACTCCGGTCTCGTCGGCCCGGGCGAACTCGACCGCTACCCCTATGCCGAGGCCCCCGGTGCCGGCCGCGTCGGAGTCCCCTCCTGGGATGTCGCGGACCCGGAGCTGGGCCGTGTCGGCCGCCGTACCTCGGGCAGCCGTGGTCGCGGGCTGCACGGTCAACTCGTCCAGCAACTGGGCCAGATGATCGTCTCCGGCGACCTCGGCGCGGACCGCCCCCTCGTGCCCGAGGAGATCGGCCAGCGTTTCGAGGTCTCCCGCACCGTCGTCCGTGAGTCGCTCCGCGTCCTGGAGGCCAAGGGCCTGGTGAGCGCCCGGCCGAACGTCGGCACGCGCGTGCGTCCGGTCAGCGACTGGAACCTCCTCGACCCCGACATCATCGAGTGGCGGGCCTACGGGCCGCAGCGCGACGATCAGCGCCGGGAGCTCAGCGAGCTGCGCTGGACGATCGAGCCGCTTGCCGCTCGCCTCGCCGCCGGGCACGGGCGCGAGGACGTCCAGCAGAGGCTCGTCGACATGGTCGAGATCATGGGCCACGCCATGAGCCAGGGCGACGCGCTGACGTTCTCGCGGGCCGACGCCGAGTTCCACTCGCTGCTCATCCAGCTCGCGGCCAACCGCATGCTGGAGCACCTCTCCGGCATCGTGTCCGCCGCCCTTCACGTGTCCGGCGGTCCGATCACGGGCTGCGACCGGCCCACCGAGGCATCCTTGGCACACCACGCCCGGATCGCCGACGCTCTCGGGGTGGGCGACGGTGCGGGGGCGGAGGCGGCCATGCGGCAGCTCCTCGTCGTGCACCCCGAGGTGGAGCGCGTGGTCCCGGCCCCGCGCGAGCATTGACCGCGCGCCGGGAGCGGCACGCTCGGGGGCCGTGTCGCCCTCCGGGGGCTCGCTCGACCCGCGAACCGTCACTGCCGGGCCCCGCCGGGCCCCGAGAGGGCTCGGCGGGGTCCGGCAGCGGGGCAGGGCGACCATGCAATGAGCGGTGAGGAGAAGAGGTGGCGCGCCGTCCTGAGGCGTCCATCACAGCTCTGGATGCGGCTGGATACGGACTCATGCAGGTCGGGACGGGCTGGTCGCCGCCACGGCTGACCACTTCTAGCCATATCTGATCGCTTTTGAGTGCTTACGGGGTGTGACTCGGGCCACGCGGATTGGGCGTAACGCTTGCGGAAGCAGCGCGATGACCTAAGAGGTGACAGCCGCGGAGGGAATACGGACGCCGTTCAAGGCGCTGTGCATCTTCCCGGCCCTGCCCGCGCCGTCGGCATCCCCAGTCGGCGGTCGTCGGCTCCTGTCCGTAGTGGACGGGGCCGGAAGCCGTTTCCAACGTTCCGAGAGGTTGTTCGTGTCGGCCAGCACATCCCGTACGCTCCCGCCGGAGATCGCCGAGTCCGTCTCTGTCATGGCGCTCATTGAGCGGGGAAAGGCTGAGGGGCAGATCGCCGGCGACGACGTGCGTCGGGCCTTCGAAGCTGACCAGATTCCGGCCACTCAGTGGAAGAACGTACTGCGCAGCCTCAACCAGATCCTCGAGGAAGAGGGTGTGACGCTGATGGTCAGTGCCGCGGAGCCCAAGCGCACCCGAAAGAGCGTCGCAGCGAAGAGTCCGGCCAAGCGCACCGCCACCAAGACGGTCGCGGCGAAGACGGTGACCACCAAGAAGGCCACCGCCTCCGCCACCCCGACGGCGCCCTCCGCCGAGCCCTCCGCCGAGGACGAGGCGCCCGTGAAGAAGGCCGCCGCCAAGAAGGCGACGACGGCCAAGAAGGCGGTCGCGAAGAAGACCGTCGCGAAGAAGGCGGTGGCCAAGAAGACGACCGCCGGCAAGGACGACGCCGAGGTCCCCGAGGACGAAGCAGTCGAGGACGTCAAGGCCGGCGAAGAGGAAGAGGAGGGGGCCGAGAACAAGGGTTTCGTCCTCTCCGACGACGACGAGGACGACGCGCCGGCCCAGCAGGTCGCGGTGGCCGGTGCCACCGCCGACCCCGTCAAGGACTACCTCAAGCAGATCGGCAAGGTCCCGCTGCTCAACGCCGAGCAGGAGGTCGAGCTCGCCAAGCGCATCGAGGCCGGTCTCTTCGCCGAGGACAAGCTGGCCAACGCCGACAAGCTGGCTCCGAAGCTCAAGCGCGAGCTGGAGATCATCGCCGAGGACGGCCGTCGCGCCAAGAACCACCTCCTGGAGGCCAACCTCCGTCTGGTGGTCTCCCTGGCCAAGCGTTACACCGGCCGCGGCATGCTCTTCCTGGACCTCATCCAGGAGGGCAACCTCGGACTGATCCGCGCGGTCGAGAAGTTCGACTACACCAAGGGCTACAAGTTCTCCACGTACGCCACCTGGTGGATCCGTCAGGCGATCACCCGAGCCATGGCCGACCAGGCCCGCACCATCCGTATCCCGGTGCACATGGTCGAGGTCATCAACAAGCTCGCGCGTGTGCAGCGCCAGATGCTCCAGGACCTGGGGCGCGAGCCCACCCCGGAGGAGCTGGCCAAGGAACTCGACATGACCCCGGAGAAGGTCATCGAGGTCCAGAAGTACGGCCGTGAGCCGATCTCCCTCCACACCCCCCTGGGTGAGGACGGCGACAGCGAGTTCGGTGACCTCATCGAGGACTCCGAGGCGGTCGTCCCGGCCGACGCGGTCAGCTTCACGCTCCTTCAGGAGCAGTTGCACTCCGTCCTCGACACCCTCTCCGAGCGTGAGGCGGGCGTCGTCTCGATGCGCTTCGGTCTCACCGACGGTCAGCCGAAGACCCTCGACGAGATCGGCAAGGTGTACGGCGTCACCCGCGAGCGGATCCGCCAGATCGAGTCCAAGACGATGTCGAAGCTGCGCCACCCGTCGCGTTCCCAGGTGCTGCGCGACTACCTCGACTAGGTCGCGGTCCTACGACACGGAAGGTCCGGCCTCTCCCAGGGGAGCCGGGCCTTCGTGCTGAGCGGGTACGGGGCCGTCGAAGCGGCGTGCGGGGAGCGCGGCCCGGCGCGTGCGGTGCCGGGTGCTCCAGCCGGCAGCGTCCCTCTTTCGTGGCGCGCGCGTGCGGGGCGGAGCCCGTTGGATCACTCTGGGTTTCTCGTGATTGACCCAGAGTGAGGAGCGCGCATGCGTCGTCCCATTGTCCGGGCCCTGTCCCCGGCCCTGACCCGGTCGCTGGTCCTGGCGGCCGCGGCGACCGTGATACCGCTGGCGTCCGCGGCCCCCGTGGCTGCCGACAGTGTCGTGGTCGGTGGATTCCCGGTCGAAGTGTCCGAGGGCCCATGGACGGTTGCGCTGTCCAGCCGTGACCGGTTCGGGGGTACGCGGGCCGGACAGTTCTGCGGCGGCGTGGCCGTGGGCCGGACCACCGTACTGACCGCGGCCCACTGCATGGACGGGGACGTCCTTGGAGCCCCGCCCAACCGCGTTCAGGACCTGAAGGTCATTACCGGGCGTACGGACCTGAAGTCGGCCGAGGGCAGGGAGATCGCCGTACGCGACAGCTGGGTCAATCCGGGCTACGACAAGGTCAGCAACGCCGGGGACTTCGCCGTGCTCACCCTTGCCGAAGCCCTTCCGTCGGGCTCGGTCATCGGGATGGCGGCTGCCGGCGACCCGGGTTACCAGGCCGGCGCGACCGCCACGGTGTACGGCTGGGGCGACATCACCGGGGGCGGCGACTACGCGCGCAGTCTGCGCGCCGCACGCGTGCACGTGCTGTCCGACGCGCTCTGTGAGCGGGCGTACCCGGGCAGCGCCGACGGGACGTACCGAGCCGACAGCATGCTGTGTGCCGGCGAGGCCACAGGGGGGTCGGACGCCTGTCAGGGGGACAGCGGCGGGCCGCTGGTGGCCCAGGGGCGCCTGGTCGGCCTCGTGTCCTGGGGGAGCGGCTGCGGACGGCCCGGCAGTCCGGGCGTCTACACGCGGGTCTCAGACGTCGTAAGGACGATGGGGTGGGGTGCTGCCGCCGATCCTGGGAACGGGGCCTGAGGGCCCTTGCAGGCGGCGCCCTCAGGCTCTCTACAGCCCGGGACGGCGCCTGAGGCGGCCCGTGAGTGCTGTGCGTGAAGCGGGCGGCCACCCCTGGTGCAGGAGTGGCCGCCCGCTTCAACCGGCCTGTGCCGCCGGGGCTGGCTCGTCGTCGACGCGCAGTTCAGCGTTCTTCTTCGTTTGTACTGGCCGGAACGGTCGTCAGTCGCTCCGTCTCGTCCTGTATCTCAGCGGCGATCTTCTTGAGTTCCGGCTCGAACTTGCGGCCGTGGTGGGCGCAGAAGAGCAGTTCTCCGCCGCTCGCCAAGACAACGCGAAGGTATGCCTGGGCGCCGCAGCGGTCGCAGCGATCAGCGGCCGTCAGCGGGCTCGCGGGGGTCAGAACAGTAGTCACGTCGCCTCTTCTCTAGCTCGACGAGCTGTCGTACCAGGGTCAACATCCAACCAGGCCGAAAACGTTCCCGCTTGTGGCTCTTCCTCGAAAAAATCTTTTCGAGACGGCTGTCTGCTGCCGGTTGGCGGCGAATGTGCCGTATTGCGTGTCTTCGTGTCTGTACGGGTTCGCGCTGTCTGTCGTCTGTCGGGGTATTCGGTCCCCCGGCCGGGTTGCCGGTTGTTCATGAGGACGTGCCCGGAGCCTAAATGGTTCATGCCTGGAAGGGAACGTGATATGTACTTCACTCCAACGAGGGATCGAACAAGCATACGACTTTGGAATAGTGTGAGTTCATGACGAGGGTGGCGTTACACCGGCTCTACCAGGCCTCGGTACCCTCTGAGCGGCGACCGAAGCCGGGCCCTTACCCACCAGGGCCCCAATTGAAATTCAGCGAGGAGCGAACCGCGTGACCGCCGATACGTCCGTGCCGTCCACAGCGTTGCTGGCAGGAGCAGACCGGGACGGTTCCAACTACACCGCGCGGCACCTGCTCGTCCTCGAGGGGCTTGAGGCCGTGCGCAAGCGCCCGGGCATGTACATCGGGTCGACCGACAGCCGTGGCCTGATGCACTGCCTCTGGGAGATCATCGACAACTCCGTGGACGAGGCCCTTGGGGGCTACTGCGACCACATCGACGTCGTCCTGCACGACGACGGCTCCGTCGAGGTGCGGGACAACGGCCGCGGTATCCCCGTGGACGTGGAACCCAAGACCGGCCTCTCCGGTGTCGAGGTCGTCATGACCAAACTGCACGCCGGCGGCAAGTTCGGCGGCGGCTCGTATGCCGCTTCCGGTGGCCTGCACGGCGTGGGCGCGTCCGTGGTGAACGCTCTCTCGGCCCGCCTGGACGTCGAGGTCGACCGTGGGGGGAACACCCACGCGATCAGCTTCAGGCGTGGCGTGCCGGGGTCCTTCGCCGCTGTCGGCCCGGATGCCACGTTCGAGGCGGGGGGCCTGCGCAAGACCAAGCGGATTCCCAAGACCCGCACCGGCACGCGCGTGCGCTACTGGGCCGACCGCCAGATCTTCCTCAAGGACGCCAAACTCTCCCTGGAGAACCTCCACCAGCGGGCCCGGCAGACGGCGTTCCTGGTGCCGGGCCTCACCATCGTCGTCCGTGACGAGTTCGGACTCGGCGAGGGCGGCAGCAAGGGCGAGGAGTCGTTCCGCTTCGACGGCGGCATCAGCGAGTTCTGTGAGTACCTGGCCGCCGACAGGCCTGTCTGCGACATCCTCCGATTCTCCGGGCAGGGCATCTTCAAGGAGACGGTTCCGGTCCTGGACGACCATGGCCAGATGACACCCACCGAGGTCACCCGCGAGCTGGGTGTCGACGTGGCGCTGCGCTGGGGAACGGGCTACGACACGACCGTCAAGTCGTTCGTGAACATCATCGCCACGCCCAAGGGCGGCACCCATATGGCGGGGTTCGAACAGGCCGTCGCGAAGACGATGAACGAGGTGCTCCGCACCAAGAAGCTGCTGCGTGTGGCCGAGGACGACATCGTCAAGGACGACGCACTGGAGGGCCTGACCGCGGTCGTCACCGTCCGTCTCGCCGAGCCGCAGTTCGAGGGTCAGACCAAGGAGGTGCTCGGTACTTCGGCGGCCCGCCGCATCGTGACGAACGTGGTGTCGAAGGAGCTCAAGGATTTTCTGACCTCCACCAAGCGGGATGCCGCCGCGCAGGCCCGCGTGGTCATGGAGAAGGCCGTGGCTGCCGCGCGTACGCGCATCGCGGCCCGTCAGCACAAGGACGCGCAGCGCCGGAAGACGGCCCTGGAGTCCTCCTCGCTGCCTGCCAAGCTCGCCGACTGCCGCAGTGACGACGTCGACCGCAGCGAACTGTTCATCGTGGAGGGCGACTCCGCGCTCGGCACGGCCAAGCTCGCCCGGAACTCGGAGTTCCAGGCCCTGCTGCCGATCCGGGGCAAGATCCTCAACGTCCAGAAGTCGTCTGTGACCGACATGCTCAAGAACGCCGAGTGCGGGGCGATCATCCAGGTCATAGGAGCGGGTTCCGGTCGTACGTTCGATATTGATGCGGCTCGCTACGGCAAGATCATCATGATGACCGACGCCGACGTCGACGGCTCCCACATCCGTACCCTGCTTCTGACGCTGTTCCACCGCTACATGCGGCCCATGGTCGAGGCGGGCCGAGTGTTCGCCGCGGTGCCGCCGCTGCACCGTATCGAGCTCGTGCAGCCGAAGAAGGGCCAGGACAAGTACGTCTACACGTACTCCGACCGTGAGCTGCGCGAGAAACTTCTGGAGTTCCAGAGCAAGGGTGTCCGCCACAAGGACTCGATCCAGCGCTACAAGGGTCTTGGCGAGATGGACGCCGACCAGTTGGCCGAGACCACGATGGATCCCCGCCATCGCACTCTGCGCCGCATCAACCTCTCCGACCTGGACTCCGCCGAACAGGTCTTCGACCTTCTGATGGGCAACGACGTCGCTCCTCGCAAGGAATTCATCTCCAGCTCGGCGGCGACGCTGGACAGGTCCCGAATCGACGCGTAACCGCTGCGCTGGGCCTGGCATCAGAGCGGCGGGGTCGGGTGGCCGGGGCTGGGCGGAGCGGATGGACGGGGGGTTGGGGCGACGGTCCCGAGTGACCGTCGCACGCCGTCCGCCGCTGCACCCGACGGTGGACACCCGCCTGATGTCCGGGGAACCGCGGTGGGCGCGCGGCTGCCTCACCAAGGACGCGGACGGCGTCGAGATCGGCATGAGGGGTGCACTGCCTGCTGTCCGGGGACGCAGGGCTGCCGCCGAGTGTCCAGCGGCGGCTCCTGGAGCGGCTGACGGAGCCCGAGAGGGAACCGGCCGCACCTGCCGAAGCGCCCGACGGGTCACCGCGGGGGAGACCGAGGTGCTGGCGCTGATCGCGGACGGCCTCAGGGACCACGGGGATCAAGGACCGTCCTCAGGCAGTGCGTTACGCCCATGGGAAGGGGTCGGTGCGGCCTGCCACGGGGTGAGTCACCTAATGGGGTGAAGACCGAGGAGAAGAAGAGCCGGGGATCTTCCCGTTCTGTCCATCCTTGGGCATGCAGTCAAGCACCGGTCGTTCTCGCCGACGCGAAGGCGATCCCGAGAGTTCGGCCGAGACCCCCGAAAGTCGTGACGCCGCCCCCGCCCACGCGGGAGGGGGCGGGGACACACGGTTCGACGACCCCTGGTACGACGCGCTCGCCTCTGGCTGGGGCGAGTTGGACGGCACGGGCGCGCCCGCTCCTGTCGTCCCTCCCGCGCGCCGGGAGCAGGAGAGGCGGGGCAGCGGCGCGGCCGACGTCTATCTGGAGGTGCAGCGCAGCGCGGCCTTCCAGGAGGTGCGCAAGCGGTATCGGAGGTTCGTGATCCCCGGCGTCGCCCTTTTCTTCTCCTGGTACGTGGGCTATGTGGTGACCGCGACCACGGCACCCGGGTTCATGGCCCGGCCCGTGATGGGCGCGGTGAACGTGGCGATGCTGGCGGGGCTTGGACAGTTCCTCACGACGTTCCTGTTCACCTGGGCGTACGCGCGGCACGCGCGGCTGCGCAGGGACCGGGCCGCGCTCGATCTGCGCTGGGACACCCAGGAGCTGACGCGTGGTCTCAGGGGCGGTGGATCGTGACCGGCAACCATCAGATGCTGGCGCTGGTGCTGTTCAGCGCGTTCGTCGCCGTCACGCTGGCCATCACCACATGGGTGAGCCGGCACCGACAGGGTTCGGCCGAGGAGTTCTACGCAGGCGGCCGGCTCTTCTCCCCGATGGAGAATGGTTTTGCCATCGCGGGCGACTACATGTCCGCCGCCTCCTTCCTCGGCATTTCCGGCCTCATCGCGCTCTTCGGCTACGACGGGCTGCTCTACTCGGTTGGCTTCCTGGTGGCCTGGCTCGTCGTGCTGTTCCTGGTCGCCGAACTGGTGCGCAACTGCGGGCGGTTCACGCTGGCCGATGTCGTCGCGGCGCGGATGCGGGAGCGGCCGGTACGGATCGCGGCGGGAACTTCCTCGGTCACCGTGTCCGTTCTGTATTTGGTGGCGCAAATGGTGGGGGCAGGCAGTCTGGTCGCGCTGCTGCTGGGCGGGACGAGTGAGGCGGCGCAGTCCTGGACGGTGATCGCGGTCGGCGCGCTCATGGTGATCTATGTGTCGTTGGGAGGGATGCGGGCCACTACCTGGATCCAGATCGTCAAGGCTGTCCTGCTGATGGGCGGGGCGATCACGCTGACCGTGCTGGTTCTGGTGCGGTTCCACGGCGACTTCGACCAGCTGCTCCGCACTGCGGCCGAGCGCAGCGGTCACGGTGACGCGTTTCTCGCCCCCGGGCTGAGGTACGGCGGAGACTGGACCTCGCGCTTCGACTTCATCAGCCTGGGGCTCGCCCTCGTACTGGGTACGGCCGGGCTGCCGCACATCCTCTCCCGCTTCTACACCGTGCCGACCGCGCGGGCCGCGCGCCGATCGGTCGTCTGGTCGATCGGACTCATTGGCAGCTTCTATCTGATGACGATCGTCCTCGGCTTCGGCGCGGCAGCGATCGTCGGACCGGAGGCGGTCCGTGGGTCGAACGCGGCCGGGAACACCGCGGTCCCGTTGCTGGCCCTCGATCTGGGTGGTGGAGCGGATTCCACAGGCGGAACGGTTCTGTTCGCGATCGTCGCCGCCATCGCATTCGCAACGATTCTTGCGGTGGTCGCCGGCATCACGCTCGCGTCGTCGGCGTCCGTGGCCCACGACCTGTACGCGTCCCTGCGTCGCCCCCGCGCGAAGCCGCGCAGTGAGGTGGCCGTGGCACGCACCGCCGCGGTCGGCATCGGCATGGTCGCGATCGCCCTCGGCCTGCTGGCACGCGACCTCAACGTCGCCTTCCTGGTGGGACTCGCCTTCGCTGTCGCAGCGTCAGCGAATCTGCCGGTGCTGCTCTACTCATTGTTCTGGGGCGGCTTCACGACCCGGGGCGCGGTGTGGTCGGTGTACGGGGGGCTGATTCCGTCGGTGATTCTCGTGTTGCTGTCGCCTGTGGTGTCGGGCAGCCCCGAATCGCTGTTCCCCGGCGTGGACTTCCAGTACTTCCCGCTGCAGAACCCGGGGCTCGTCTCGATCCCCCTGGGATTCCTTGCCGGCTGGCTCGGCACGGTCACCTCGGCGGAGGACGCGGACAGGGCCAAGCACGCGGAGACCGAGGTGCGGTCACTCACGGGCGCGGGAGCTGTGTAGCGGGTGGCGCGACCTCACCGTCGTACGAAAGTCGTACACCGGCCGGGTGGCTCTGTGGCGCTCGTGGACGACCCGTGACTCAGGGGGCCACCCATGCGTACTGGTGTTCGGGGCGGCCTGTGTCGCCGTACTTGAGGGAGAGGCGGAGGCGGCCTGCCTGTTCCAGGTGGCGCAGGTAACGCTGGGCCGTGGAGCGGCTCAGGCCTGTCTCGGCGGCCACCTCGTGAGCCGAGAGCGGGTGGCCGGCGCGGTGGAGCACCCCGCAGATGAGGTCCGTGGTCGGTTCCGAGTGGCCGCTCGGAAGGCCGGGGGACGAGGGGGCGGGCGGGGTGCGCAGGGCCCCGAAGATCCGGTCGACCTGTTCCTGGCCGGTGTGGTTCCGGTCGCCCACCCGGTCGACGGTGGCGCGCAGTGCGGCGTAGGAGTCGAGGCGGGTGCGCAGCGCGGCGAAGGTGAAGGGCTTGACCAGGTAGTGCAGGGCGCCGAGGCGCATCGCGGCCTGCACGGTCACCACGTCGCTCGCTCCCGTGATCATGATGACATCGGTGCAGTGCCCCTGGTCCCGCATGCGGTGGACGAGTTCGAGTCCCGTCTGGTCGGGCAGGTAGTGGTCGAGCAGGACCAGGTCGATCGTGCCGTGCTGCACCGCGGCGAGGGCCTGGGCAGCGGTGTGCGCACAGGCGGCGACCCTGAATCCGGGAACCTGGCCCACGTACCTGACGTTGATCTCTGCGACACGGAGGTCGTCGTCCACCACCAGGACGTCAATCATCGCGTCTCTCCCTCAATGCCGACGAGCGTTGAGCCCGTACGTCGAACCCGCGTTTCGGCTCCGCCGTTCCAGCGCGCGGAGCCGCACAACAGACTTTCGCGAGCAGAAGAACGGCTTGCGCCCCGAAGGCCGATGTTGTGGCATGCGCCACATCTCCGGCCATGGACTGCGGGGGCGCGAGCAGGGTCCGACAGCTGAGTCCGGCTGCTCCTCAGGTGCGGGTCGCCCACACGTAGCGGTGTTCCGGGCGGCCCGCGTCGCCGTACTTGAGGGTCAGTCTTGCCCGTCCCGTGCGCTCCAGCAGCTTCAGATAGCGCTGGGCGGTCTGGCGGCTCACCCCGGTCCGTTCGGCAACCTCGTGGGCCGACAGGGGGCCTTCGGCGTTCACCAGGGCGCGGCGGACGAGTTCCGCGGTGGTGGGGGAGTGCCCCTTGGGCAGTTCGGGCTCGGGGCCGGAGGACAGGGCGCCGAAGATCCGGTCCACCTCGGCCTGTTCGGCCTCGCCGCCGCCGTCGAGGGTGCGGCGCAGTTCGGCGTACGCCTCCAGTTTGGCGCGCAGCCCCGCGAAGGCGAACGGCTTGACCAGATACTGCAGCGCTCCCTGGCGCATCGCCGCCTGCACGGTCGACACGTCCCGGGCCGCCGTCACCATGATCACGTCGGTATCGTGGCCGCGTCGGCGCATCTCCTGGACGACCGAGAGCCCTGTGCCGTCGGGCAGGTAGTGATCCATGAGCACGAGGTCGAGCTGTGGCAGCGCCTCCAGTTGTCGCAGTGCCCCGGCCGCACTGTGCGCCTCTCCCGCGACACGGAAGCCGGGCACCTTCTCCACATAGGCGGCGTTGACGCGCGCCACCCGGATGTCGTCGTCCACGACCAGGACCTCGATCATCCCGACTCCTCCTCGGCGGTGGCGGGGGGGACCGCGCCGGATGTGGTGGCGGCAGGTTCCGGGCACGGTACGTGGTCCGCCGCCGGGACGTGAACGTGCCGGGGTTCGACTGTCGGATCCGGCTCCGCGAGTGCCTCCGGCAGTACGACCGTGAACTCCGCGCCCCGGCCCTCGGCGTCCTCCACGCGCGCGCTGCCACCCTGCCGCTCCGCGAGCCGGCGTACCAGGGGGAGTCCGATTCCGCGCTTGCCGTGCGCCGGGGGCTTCTTCGTGGACCACCCCTCCGTGAAGATCAACTCACGCTGTTCCACGGGGATTCCGGGCCCCGTGTCGCGCACCCTGAGGACCGCGGTACGGCCCTCTGCGCGCAGTTCGACCTCCACGCGCGCGTGCGGAGTGCCCGCGACGGCGTCCAGCGCGTTGTCCACCAGGTTGCCGACCACGGTGACGAGCCCCCGGGGATCGACCAGTCGGTCCGGGAGCAGTGTCCGGTCCGAGACCCACAGGGCCACACCACGCTCCGCCGCCACGGTGGCCTTGCCGACCAGCAGCGCGGCGAGCAGCGGATCGCGGATCTTCTCTGCGACCTGTTCCGCGGTGGCCCGATGATCGCCGACCACCTCGCCGACGAACTCCACGGCGTCGTCGTACATCTCCAGTTCGAGCAGCCCCAGGAGCGTGTGCATGCGGTTGGCGTGTTCGTGGTCCTGGGCGCGCAGGGCGTCGAGCAGACCGTGTGTGGAATCGAGTTCGCGGCCGAGCTGCTCCAGTTCGGTGCGGTCGCGCAGGGTGGCGACGGCGCCCCCGTCGTCGGTGGGCATGCGGTTGGCGACCAGAACGCGCTGGCCGCGCACGGTGAGCAGATCGGTTCCGGTCACGCGGCCGGCCAGTACATCGGTCGTACGTCCGGCACCGAGCGCCTCGTCCAGGGAGCGGCCGACGGCCTCCTCGCCGATGCCCAGCAGACGCTGTGCCTCGTCGTTGAGGAGCCGGACGCGGCCCGCGCGGTCCAGGGCGACGACGCCCTCGCGGATACCGTGCAGTACGGCCTCGCGTTCCGCGAGCAGCGCCGCGATGTCCGAGAAGGCGAGGTCCCGGGTCTGGCGCTGCACCCTGCGGGAGATCAGCCAGGCGGCCAGGGCACCGACGGCCATGGCGCCACCGGCGTACGCGAAAAGTCCCGGGATCTGGTGGATCAGCCGGGCGCGCACGCTGTCGTACTCGATGCCGACCGACACCGCCCCGACGATCCTGCCGCCGGTGTCGCGCAGCGGTACCTTGCCACGGGCCGAGCGGCCCAGGGTGCCACTGTCGATCTCCATGACGTCCTTGCCGGCGAGGGCCTGGCGGGGGTCGGTGGAGACGACCCGGCCGATCTCCTTCGGATCCGTGTGCGACCAGCGCACGCCCCGCATGTCCATCACCACGACGTACTCGGCGCCGCTGGCCTTCCGGATGCGCTCCGCCTCGGCCTGTACCGGCCCGTCGACCGACGGCCGGCTTTCCTGCAGGTCCTCCGCGATCTGCGACTGGGCCGCGGTGGTCTGCGCGATGGCAAGCGCCCGGCGCATCGCCTGGTCGTCCAGCTGGTCACTGAGCGGCGCGAGGAACAGCCCGGTCGCGAGCACCGCGACTCCCGCGGCGATCGCCACCTGCATCAGCAGCACCTGCGAGAACATCCGCCGTGGCAGACCGAGGCGCAGGCGGCGTACGGGGGGAGTGGAGCTCATACCCATGACGGTACGGGGACGAGCGGGCCGTTCCGTAGTGGGGTATGACGTGGATCCCTTGATCAATGCGTGTACGGGAGGCATGAAAGGTGGGCCGAGGCTGTAAGGGATGCCGGTCCCGGCGTGGAGCGGTCAGTGCGCCGGAGTCGTGAACTCCAGTTCGCGCACCGCCACCACGTCCATCCGCGCCGGCGAGCCCAACGCCGATCCGCAGCTCTCCGGTCGAGGCGGCAGAGCGGCGCCCTGCGCCACCACGACACTCCACCGGCGCCCGTCCGCGTGAGTGACGGTCACCTCCCAGCGCGGCGCCGAGCCGTCCGTCCGTACGACGCTCAGCGCATCCGTCGCGTACTCGCGCGCCGCCGAGCGGACGGCCAGTTCCGCGGCCTGTCCGGGCCGTTCCCAGGCGGAGCAGCCGCGGCAGCCCTCCACGACGACACGCCCTTCGCGTACGCCCTGGAGGATCTCCTTGACGTGGGGGGCCTGAGCACGGCCGTACGCGTATCCGTACGGCAGGACGAGCAGCGTCGGCGAGAATCGGTGTCCGCCGAGGTGCGTGACCTCCCAGGCGCCCTCGACCCCGGAAGCGGCCAGTTCCGCCGCGAGGGGGCGGCCGAGCAGCGCACAGCAGCGGTCGCGCTTGCCGTTGGTGCAGACGAGTGCGAGGGGATCGCCCGTGTGGGGCCGCCCCTGCAGCGTGGTCTCGAAGGTCTGCGGGGCACCCTTGCCGAGCGCGGCGAAGTCGAGGTCGAGCAGTTGTTCGGGGCTGCGGGTCGTGGCGCTGTGCAGCCAGACGTTTCCGGGCGTGGTGTGGGCGGCGTACACCTGCCGCACGGCGGGCGTTCCGAAGTCGGCGTGGCGGCCGGGCCGGCGGATCAGCGCGATCCGTACGCCGGTGCCCTCCGCGGCCCTCTCCAGGGCGCGGCCGAGCGCGGGGTCCAGGTGGCTCGTGGTGAGCGCCTGGGCACCCCAGGGTCCGGACTGCTCCAGTAGCAGCCACGTCCTCGCGGTCGCCGCGGTGCCCGCGAGGGGCTCGTCGAGGTCCCGGGAGACGGTTGCGCACCTACTCACAGAGGTGAGCCTAACCTGACTTCGAGCGCGACGACTTCCAGCCGCGCGGAACGGGTGGTTCCGGCACGGTCGGGCTACTCCGGGAGCGGCTGCGGAGGGCGCTCACCCACGTAGGTCGGACGGGCGCATCCGCAGCGGACGCTCGCCGTACTCCTCGAGGGCGTGGGCGATCCAGCCCGCCGTACGGGCGACGGCGAAGATCGTCTCGCCTGCCGACGCGCCCATGCCGCAGGCGACGGTGAACACGGCCCAAGGTCCACGTTGGCGTGCAGCGGCGTGTGACGGGCGGTCGTGGTCACGACGTCCCGGGCGGCGGCGAGGGCGGGTGCGGTTTGAGGCATCTCCTCCAGGAGAGCGAAGAGGGCACGCGCGCGTGGATTCTCGCGTGCCGAGTGGCTCCGACCGGCGGAACCCGGCAGCGTCGTATGGCTGGAGAGCCCGCTCCAGTCGCACGAACACCCCGCAGCCAAGCACGGCTCGCCGACCGGCGGGGGAGGCGGAGAGGAGGCGCACGGAAGGAAGCGAGGGTCGCACACTCCGGCGCCATGCCCAACGTGTGCCCCGCCCCGGCTGCCGACAATCGTTCGCTCAGCGATGATTCCTCCGGCTCGTATCCTGGAGCGGCATTCGTTCCTGGTACGTGCGCGGCGCCGTGAGCCGGTGTGCGCGTCGGCGTGAGAGAGGTCGCAGATTGAGTCAGCCGGGTCCGGGCCAGAGCCCTCGGCAGATCCCCGTCATCGTCCTCGCCGGCTTCCTCGGTTCCGGCAAGACCACACTTCTCAACCATCTCCTCCACCGCGGCGGTGGCAGCCGTATCGGGGCCATCGTCAATGACTTCGGGGCCATCGAGATCGACGCCATGGCTGTCGCGGGGGCGCTGGGGGACTCCACCGTCTCCCTGGGCAATGGATGTCTGTGCTGTGCTGTTGATGCGAGCGAACTCGATGTCTATCTTGATCGACTCACTCGGCCCTCGGCCCGGATCGACGTCATCGTCATCGAGGCCAGTGGGCTCGCCGAGCCGCAGGAACTCGTGCGGATGGTGCTCGCCACTGAGAATCCCAGGGTCGTGTACGGAGGGCTCGTCGAAGTCGTCGACGCCGTCGAGTTCGACGACACCCGGGCGAAGCACCCCGAGATCGACCGGCATCTCGCCCTCGCCGATCTCGTCGTCGTCAACAAGGTCGGCCGGGTCGCCGACGGCGGTGAGCGGATCCTGGGGATCGTCCGCGGGCTGGTGGACCGTGCCGCCGTCGTCCCCGCCGACCACGGGCGCGTCGACCCCGAGTTCCTCTTCGACTGCCGGCCGACCGAGGAGCGCGTCGGGCAGTTGTCCTTCGACGACCTGCACGGTCACGGGGAGGAAGAAGACGGTCATGACGGCGGCGAGGGAGGCCACTCCGGGCATCTGCACGCCGCCTACGACAGTCTCTCCTTCAGTTCCTCGACCCCCCTCCATCCGCGCAGGCTGATGGAGTTTCTCGACAGCCGGCCCGAGGGGCTCTACCGCATCAAGGGGTACGTCGACTTCGGGCCGCACGACCGGGGCAACCGGTACACCGTGCACGCCGTCGGGCGGTTCCTGCGCTTCTATCCCGAGCGCTGGGCCGACGGCGAGGACCGGCTCAGCCGGCTCGTCCTCATCGGGTCCGGCATCGGACTGCCCGCCCTCGGCAAGGAATTGGAGGCCTGTATGGACGACGCCCCACACGCTGACGAGCACAGCATGTGGGGCGTCCTGAGGTACGTACAGGAGCAGAGCCCGGACGGCTCCGAAGCGGTCGGCTGAGCTACACCGGGCCCGCCACCACTCCCACCGTCTTCGGCAGGGACACGCCCGAGCCGTCGCGGCGCGGGTCCATCTCCGGGAGTTCCGCCGGGGTGCCGTTCTTCTGGGACGCGCGCGCCGGTGTCGGTCCCGCCCAGGCCAGGGACAGACAGTCCTCGCCCTTCAGGAACCGCTGGCAGCGGACACCGCCGGTGGCCCGGCCCTTGCGCGGGTACTGGTCGAAGGGGGTCAGCTTCGCCGTCGTCTGCACGGAGTCGTCCAGCGTGCCGCGTGAGCCCGCGGCAGTGAAGACGACCGCGTCCACCGCCGGGTCCACCGCCGTGAACGAGATCACCTTGGCGCCGTCCGTGAGCTTGATGCCGGTCATACCGCCGGCCGGGCGGCCCTGGGGGCGGACGTGGGAGGCCTGGAAGCGCAGCAGTTGGGCGTCGTCCGTGATGAAGACCAGATCCTCCTCGCCGGTGCGAAGTTCGATGGCGCCGACGATACGGTCGCCGTCCTTGAGCGTGATGACCTCCAACTCCCCCTTGTTGGACGGGTAGTCGGGGACCACACGCTTCACGACGCCCTGTTCCGTGCCGAGCGCGAGACCCGGGGACGACTCGTCGAGCGTCGTCAGACAGACCACCGTCTCCCCCTCCTCCAGGGAGAGGAACTCCGACAGCGGGGCGCCGCCCGAGAGGTTGGGCGCCGCCATCGTGTCGGGGAGCCGGGGAAGGTCGATGACGCTGATACGCAGCAGGCGGCCGGCCGACGTCACCGCGCCCACCTCGCCCCGTGCCGTCGCCGGGACCGCGGAGACGATCAGATCGTGCTTCGCGCGTCTGCTGTCCTCGTCCGCCGGGAACGGCTCGCCGTTCGCCGTACGGGCCAGCAGGTCCGTCGAGGACAGCAGGACCCGGCACGGGTCGTCGGCCACCTGGAGCGGCACCGCGGCGGCCGTGACAGAGCTCGCCGACTCCAGCAGCACCGTACGACGCTCGGTGCCGAACTTCTTGGCCACCGCGGCCAGTTCGGACGAGACCAGCTTGCGCAGCTCCGCGTCCGAGTCCAGGATCCGGGTCAGTTCCGCGATCTCGGCGGCCAGCCGGTCCTTCTCGGACTCCAGCTCGATACGGTCGAACCGGGTCAGCCGGCGCAGCGGGGTGTCCAGGATGTACTGCGTCTGGATCTCGGAGAGGGAGAACCGCTCCATCAGGCGTTCCTTCGCCTGCGCGGAGTTGTCGCTGGAACGGATCAGCCGGATGACCTCGTCGATGTCCACCAGCGCGGTGAGCAGGCCCTCGACCAGGTGCAGCCGGTCGCGGCGCTTTGCGCGGCGGAACTCCGAGCGACGCCTCACGACCTCGAAGCGGTGGTCGAGATAGACCTCCAGGAGCTCCTTGAGGCCCAGGGTGAGGGGCTGGCCGTCCACCAGCGCCACGTTGTTGATGCCGAAGGACTCCTCCATCGGCGTCAGCTTGTAGAGCTGTTCCAGGACGGCTTCCGGCACGAAGCCGTTCTTGATCTCGATGACCAGGCGCAGGCCGTGGTTGCGGTCGGTGAGGTCCTTGACGTCGGCGATGCCCTGGAGCTTCTTCGAGCCGACCAGGTCCTTGATCTTCGCGATCACCTTCTCCGGGCCGACGGTGAAGGGCAGTTCGGTGACGACCAGGCCCATCCGGCGCGCCGTCACGTTCTCCACCGACACCGTGGCGCGGATCTTGAACGTGCCGCGGCCGTTCTCGTACGCGTCCCTGATTCCGGTGAGGCCGACGATCCGGCCGCCGGTGGGCAGATCGGGGCCCGGGACGTGCCGCATCAGGGTGTCGAGGTCCGCGTTCGGGTAGCGGATGAGGTGACGGGCCGCCGAGATGACCTCACTGAGGTTGTGCGGCGGCATGTTCGTGGCCATACCGACGGCGATGCCCGACGCGCCGTTCACCAGCAGGTTCGGGAAGGCGGCGGGCAGCGCCACCGGTTCCTGTTCCTGGCCGTCGTAGTTGGGGGCGAAGTCGACCGTGTCCTCGTCGATGGACTCCGTCATCAGGGACGTCGCGTCGGCCATCCGGCACTCGGTGTACCGCATGGCGGCGGGCGGGTCGTCGTTGCCCAGCGAACCGAAGTTGCCGTGGCCGTCGACCAGCGGCACGCGCATGGAGAACGGCTGGGCGAGTCGCACCAGGGCGTCGTAGATCGACGAGTCGCCGTGCGGGTGCAGCTTACCCATGACCTCGCCGACGACGCGGGCGCACTTCACATAGCCGCGGTCAGGGCGCAGCCCCATCTCGTTCATCTGGTAGACGATGCGGCGGTGCACGGGTTTGAGGCCGTCTCGCGCGTCGGGCAGGGCTCGGGAGTAGATGACCGAGTAGGCGTACTCGAGGAAGGAGCCCTGCATCTCGTCGACGACGTCGATGTCGAGGATCCGCTCCTCGAAGTCATCGGGCGGCGGGGTCTTCGTGCTGCGGCGGGCCATCGCTGCCGGCTCCTTGCTGAGACGTGAACGGGATCTGACGCGGACCATTGTGGACTGCCGCACTGACAACGCGGACCAAGGCTCGTCCCTGCGGCGGTGTTGGGCGGTGGGCGACGATGCTGAAACGTACCGCCTGGCAGCCGGGGAATCTCGCTGTCGGCGTACGTCCGCCGGGAACTTCGCCAGCACTCCACACGCTTGCATACAGTGGCAGGACCGGCAGGAAATCAGCGGTTGCAACAACCGCATCCGCGATCGAAGGGACGTACATGCCCATGGGTCACACGGCCACAGCCGAGGCAGGCTCCGGCGGCCTGAAAGCGACCGAGCACCGCCTCGCCAACGGGCTGCGCGTGGTGCTCTCCGAGGACCACCTGACCCCGGTCGCGGCGGTGTGCCTCTGGTACGACGTCGGGTCGCGCCACGAGGTCAAGGGCCGTACCGGCCTCGCTCACCTCTTCGAGCACCTGATGTTCCAGGGCTCGGGCCAGGTGAAGGGCAACGGCCATTTCGAACTGGTCCAGGGAGCGGGCGGTTCGCTCAACGGCACCACCAGTTTCGAGCGCACCAACTACTTCGAGACCATGCCCACCCACCAGTTGGAGCTCGCCCTCTGGCTGGAGGCGGACCGCATGGGCTCGCTGCTCGCGGCCCTCGACGACGAGTCCATGGAGAACCAGCGGGACGTCGTCAAGAACGAGCGCCGGCAGCGCTATGACAACGTCCCCTACGGAACGGCGTTCGAGAAGCTGACCGCCCTCGCCTACCCGGAGGGCCACCCGTACCACCACACGCCGATCGGCTCGATGGCGGACCTCGACGCGGCGACCCTGGAGGACGCGCGCGCCTTCTTCCGCACGTACTACGCGCCGAACAACGCCGTCCTCTCGGTCGTCGGGGACATCGACCCCGAGGAGACGCTCGCCTGGGTCGCGAAGTACTTCGGATCCATCGCCGGGCACGACGGCAAGCCCGCGCCCCGCTCCGGCGCCCTGCCCGACGTCATCGGCGAGGAACTGCGCGAGGTCGTCGTGGAGGAGGTCCCCGCGCGCGCGTTGATGGCCGCCTACCGGCTCCCGGAGGACGGCACGCGCGCGTGCGACGCGGCCGACCTGGCGCTCACCGTCCTCGGCGGAGGCGAGTCCTCCCGCCTCTACAACCGGCTCGTACGGCGGGACCGTACGGCGGTGGCGGCCGGCTTCGGCCTGCTGCGGCTGGCCGGAGCGCCCTCCCTGGGCTGGCTGGACGTGAAGACCTCCGCGGACGTCGAGGTGCCGGTCATCGAGGCCGCTGTCGACGAGGAGCTCGCCCGGTTCGCCGCGGAGGGTCCCACCGCCGAGGAAATGGAGCGCGCTCAGGCCCAGTTGGAGCGCGAGTGGCTGGACCGGCTCGGCACGGTCGCGGGCCGCGCCGACGAACTGTGCCGCTTCGCGGTGCTGTTCGGCGACCCGCAGCTCGCGCTGACCGCTGTGCAGCGCGTGCTGGAGGTGACGGCCGAGGAGGTCCAGCAGGCCGCCAAGGACCGGCTGCGTCCCGACAACCGCGCTGTGCTCGTCTACGAGCCCACGACCGCCGACACTGCCACCGACGAGGAGGCGGCCAAGTGACCGAGCTCGCCACGATGGAGTTCCACCCCCAGCCCCAGGCGGGCGAGGCCAGGCCCTGGGCCTTCCCCGCACCCGGACGCGGCACGCTCGGCAACGGCCTGACCGTCCTGCGCTGCCACCGCCCCGGCCAGCAGGTCGTCGCTGTCGAGGTGCTCGTCGACGCCCCCCTGGAGGCCGAGCCGGCCGGTCTCGACGGCGTGGCCACGATCATGGCCCGGGCCTTCTCCGAAGGCACCGACAAGCACTCCGCCGAGGAGTTCGCCGCCGAACTGGAGCGCTGCGGCGCCACCCTCGACGCGCACGCCGACCACCCCGGTGTGCGCCTCAGCCTCGAAGTCCCCGTGTCGCGGCTCCCCAAGGCGCTCGGTCTGCTGGCCGACGCCCTCAGGGCGCCCGCGTTCTCGGACAGCGAGATCGAGCGGCTGGTACGCAACCGGCTCGACGAGATCCCGCACGAGACGGCCAACCCGGCCCGCCGCTCCGCCAAGCAGCTGTACAAGGAGCTGTTCCCGGCCGCCTCGCGTATGTCACGTCCGCGCCAGGGCACCGAGGAGACGGTCGCGAAGATCGACTCGCCGGCCGTACGCGCCTTCTACGAGAGGCACGTCCGCCCTGCCACGGCCACCGCCGTGGTCGTCGGCGACCTCACCGGCATCGACCTGGACGCGCTGCTCGGCGACACCCTGGGGGCCTGGACGGGCTCGTCGGCCGAGCCGCGGCCCGTGCCGCCGGCGACCGCCGACGACACCGGCCGGGTCGTCATCGTGGACCGACCGGGCGCTGTGCAGACCCAGTTGCTCATCGGCCGCGTCGGCGCCGACCGGCACGACCGTGTCTGGGCCGCCCAGGTGCTCGGCACGTACTGCCTCGGCGGCACCCTCACCTCCCGCCTGGACCGCGTCCTGCGCGAGGAGAAGGGCTACACCTACGGTGTGCGGGCGTTCGGCCAGGTCCTGCGCTCGGCCCCGGACGGCACGGGTGCCGCGCTGCTCGCCATCAGCGGCTCCTTCGACACCCCGAACACCGGTCCCGCCCTGGAGGACCTCTGGAAGGTGCTGCGTACGCTCGCGGCCGAGGGGCTCACCGACGCCGAGCGTGATGTCGCGGTGCAGAACCTGGTCGGCGTCGCCCCGCTCAAGTACGAGACCGCGGCGGCCGTGGCGAGCACACTGGCCGACCAGGTCGAACAGCACCTGCCCGACGACTACCAGGCGACGCTGTACCGGCAGCTCGCCGCGACCGGCACCGTGGAGGCCACCGCGGCGGCCGTGAACGCCTTCCCGGTGGACCGGCTGGTGACGGTCCTGGTCGGCGACGCGGCGACGATCGAGGAGCCCGTCCGGGCCCTCGGTATCGGCGAAGTGAGCGTCGTACCCGCCGAGTAGCGACACCGCCGTACACGGCAGGGGCCCCGGTGACAAATGCGTCACTGGGGCCCCTCTTGTCCATATTGATACGCAAGTTGCCCGTATTGATGGAGAGGTTGGCTGTCTGCACTGTGGCATGCGCTACAAAACCCGTGATCGGTTTGTCGTTTGAAAGATCCCCCGCTTAGCGTCTGTCCGTCTGTCCGTCATGCAGTGCGCCGCAGCCGCGGCACCGGACAGTCATCGCCGAGTCCCCGTACGGCGCGAGCCAGGGGAGCCGGGGACCCACAATGTGCAGTCCCTGGGGTGAATCGGACGCCCGCGCGTGCAGCGAGGGGGCCCGTAGGAGACCTTCCTGCTCCGAACCCGTCAGCTAACCCGGTAGGCGAGAAGGAA
>NZ_JAVFVX010000150.1:0-14228 GCF_033441795.1 Streptomyces sp. ADMS
GTTCCGAAGAACGCCTGGCGTTGGGTCGACACCGCCCAGTACAAACTGACCCAGCAGGGCCAGCATCGCGCGGCTGGAGCGATCGATCTGTTGGTGTGTGCGACAGCTGTACACCACGGGCACACCGTCCTCCACGTGGACAACGACTTCGCGACGGTGGCCGGAGTGCTCAAGGAAGTTCAGCAGCGGGACGTACGAGCCTGATCTTCTAGAGCCGGTTCATGCTGTCGGTCTGCCGGTCTCTTGGCCTCTCGATGATCGACACCCCAAGTCATTGCCCCAGAACTGTGAACCTGGTCGGTCCTCTGAGCGCGGCCGCCGCACCGTCCAGATCCCCGATCCGTGCGGCAAGGGTGGCCTCCGCGAGCCGGGTCGGCAGTGCGGCGTTGAACTTGAGGCCGTTCAGCGCACGCGCATCCACTGCCGGAAGGCACAGCTGATCGGCGGCCTCCGAAACGACCTTCCTCCATTCTGCGGGCGTCGCGTCCTCCCGAAGTCGGATGCAGGTGTCTGTTGGCCTCTGGAGGGGATCGGCGATCGTGGTGAGCGTGGCGGCCAGGGTGGCGTTGGCCCGGTAGCCAGCCCAGGTCCACCAGCGCACACTGGTGTCGCGCCCGCCCCTTACGACCACCGTCCCGTCGGAGTGGACCAGTTCCGAGCTGCTCTCGCGTGCCTGGGTGAGCGCGGTCTTGGCGCGCCCGGTGAGGGCGACCGGTGGGTCGGCGCAGAGGAGCACTTCCCGTGCCGCGCGAGTCAGTTCGTACGAGGCGGTCCGGCCGGGGTCGTGTCCCGCGTCGTGGTGTAGGGGATCAAGCGTTGCGCGTTCCGGTACGAGGCCCCTGCTGATCCCCGGAGAAGCGGCGGTCCACGAGGCGTCCTGCTGAGGCGAGTTGAATACCCCAACGGGCGGAGCCACCGCCACCGACCTGCAGATTCCGACGCCTTGATCGGCTACACCACTCGGCGGGACGCGATCCCGGCCGGAACCTGCTCCTCCCCAGCGCGCCTTCTCGCCGCCGTCGACCGGTTCGACGAAGCACCGCCGCTGGGACCAGTCGATGTACTTCACCTGCTAGCTCTGTCCGGCGAGGAGCAGGTGGCGAGGACCCGCCACCTCTTCGGCCCGGTCCAGGAAGCCCTCCTCGACCAGTCCTTGGCACGTGTCCTGTCCTTGGCCCTCCGGGCTGCGACCTACTGGTTTCCAGAGGACTCAGTGATCGGGAGCCTCCGAGGTCAGGACGGCAGTTTGAAGGTGAGGGCCTGCAGCCCTCGGTCGAGGCCTACGACAAGTAGTCCCTCGAACCAGGCCACCCCCAGGGCCACGTGGCGGACGGGGGCCTCCATGACCCGCGTCGCGGTGGCCGGGTCCCACAGGCACACCGTCCTGTCGCTGCTCGCAGTGACCAGGAGCGTGCGACCAGCGTGTTCGACGGCGCAAAGGGCGTTGATCGCGCTGGTATGGCGCAGGCCGGGCTCCTCGGGGTCGTGGACACATTGCCCAGTGGCGGCATCCCAGAGCCAAGTCTCGCCGTCAATTGTCGCGGCGGCGATGACCGATTGTTTGCCGATGCGCAAGGAGCACATGGCGAGAACCGCCGTCGAGGCGCGCCATTTGTGTCCGACACGTTCGCCAGTTGTGGGATCCCACAGCTGAACCTGGCCGTCAGGCCCACCGCTGGCAGAAGCCAGAAGTTGAACTCCGTCGACATCGACGGCGCACACCCCGTACACGCCGTAGGGATGCCGCAGGGTGTGGACGGTCTCCGTCGTTTCGGGATCCCACACGAGCACGGTGCAGTCGGCGCCAGCACTGGCGAGGAGCGTGCGTCCGGCTACCGTCAGAGAGCAGATGGCGTGAACAGCAGCCGTGTGTACCCGGTACTCTCCGAACACATCCGCGGATCCCAGGTCCCACAGAACGACGGAATGGTCATCGTCGGCAGCGGCCACGAGGGTGCGACCGTCGACGACCAGTGGACACAGGGCACGCACGCAGTCGCTCGGGCCATCCAAAGACCGTTCGGCTTGGCCTGTGACAACGTCTCGCACCTGCACTCCGTCATCGCCGCCGGTCACCAGGACCGTGCGTCCGTCCACGGACACCGCGCACACCGCGTGAACGCAATGAGCTTCCTTGACCTGCGCCCTTGCCGGGTCCCAGAGGCGCACCGTGTGATCGAGGCCACCGCTCGCGAGGAACGTACGTTCGTGAACGGGGAGCGTGCACAGTGCTCCGATATCGTCGCTGTGCCCACGCAGGGTGACGACGGAGTCGTCAGAAGCGGCATCCCACAGCTGTATGGCATCGCCTGTCGTGTAGGCGAGCAGCGACTGCCCTTCCACCACCAGCGGGCACAGCCTGAGCACCGGCTCCGCACGGCGACTGAGGGCACGCACGGATTCTCCTGTCACGGGGTCCCATAGCCGTACGGTCGCATCCGAGCTGCCAGTGGCCAGCAGTACGTGACCGCCGACCTCGATCGCGCACACGGCGTTGATCGCGTCTTTGTGCCCGGTCAGCACGCGCATCGGTGTCTCACTGGAGAGCGGGTTCCAGAGGTGCGCAGTCGCGTCGACGCCGGCCGAGACGAGCAGGTCACCGTGGGGCGACGGGATGCTGCACACGGCGTTGACCCAGTCGGTGTGCCCCGTGATCACCCGTACGCAATCTCCAGTCGCGGGATCCCAGAGACGTACGGTCTTGTCCGCACTGGCGGTGGCCAGATAGGTACTGTCCCCGGCCTGAAGTTGGCAGAGGTCGTACACGGTGCTGTCATGTCCCGTTAGAGCAAGAAGTTGCCCGGCACCGGTCCCTGCCGCCGGATCCCACAAGCGCACCACGTCTCCGGTGCCGAGGGCCAGGTGCGGGCGATTGTCGATTGTGCAGTTCCACAGCGACCTGACCCCGCCGAATTGAGGCTGCAGGACTCGTGTCACCCGGGCCAGAACCGGATCCCACAGACGCAGAGTGCCGTCCTCGGCCGCGCTGGCGAGCACGGAACGTCCCTTGACGACGAGGCCGCCCACGGCACGGACTTCTTCCGTGTGCCCCTCAAGGACCGCCTCCTCTGCCTGCGGAGTGACCAGCGCCCACGCGGCCCGATAGAGGCTGTCGGCCGCGTGCTCCTGATAGGTACGGCCGAGCCCTTCCTGGGCTTCGGTGACGCTGAACAGCGCCGCACGCTCCGTAGGCCCGGCAACGATGGCCAGAGGCGTCTGACGCAGAATCAGCGCAGTTCCTTGCCCCTCGGGTGTCTGCGCTGGCCCCACCACGGGGATCAGCCGGCGCAGGTCGGCGTGGAGGGGGTATGTCATGTCGGCGAGCAGTTCGTCCACGACCCGGCCATGCAGCGCGTGCCGCGGCAGCGAACGCAGGAGGTACGCAGGTGCGTTCTCCCAGCCGCTGGTCTGTCCGTGGGCGATGAAGGCGCGAGCGAGAGCCCGCTCGTCTTCCTCCGCGGCTCCGTTTTCAACGCGGGGCTGCTTGAGCGCGTCGTCGAGTGCCTGGTGGAAGAGACGGAAGACCCCGGCGTTCTGGTCGTTGACACCAGTCTCGATCAGGAAGTTGGCCGCCGCGGAACGCGCGAACGCGCGCAGATGGTTCTCCGTCGGGCAGGTGCCGTGCAGCGCCGTGATTGCGACGCTCCAGAGGGCGAGCGGTAGGCCCGGGGCTTCGGCGTAGGCGAGCGCAGTGAGTACCGTTTCCGCGGCAATGCCGTCGATCGAGGGCAGCCGTGCCAGGTATTCGTGCAGCGCCGCGGCCACCGTGGGGTTGAACGAGATGTCCGCCGGGGCCGCCGCGACTGTGTCACGTAATCCGCGGGTACGTGAGGTCAGTCCCGCCACCAGGAAGTTGCCATCGGCCAACCGGGCGATGCGGGCAGCGACGGGGCGGGCCACACGGTCGTCGGCGTAGGGGTTGCCCGGTCTCTCATCACCGAGCAGTTGCAGTGTTGCCTGCGCGTACGCCGCGAGATCGGCTTCCTCGAAGTAGGCGGGGTTGTCCAGGTCGATCACGCGTGCGGCATCACCGAAGGCGGCGAGCAGGTCTCCCTCATCATCTCGGCGCCTGCTGCCGACGATGACGCGTACGTGCAGGTCCGCGCATGTTTCGGCGAGGGGAACGGCGATCTGGCGGGCGATAATCCGAGCCTGCTTGGCGCTGGTGGCCTCGTCGAGCGCGTCGATGACGATGGTGAAGGGTGCCCCTGAGGCATCGGTGAGCGCCGCACGCAGGCTGGGAGCGAGATCGCCCACAGCTTGCGGAATCGCCGCAGATGCGGCGCGGGCAATCTCACGGGCGACTTCGAGCGCGATCTTTCCCTTGGCATGGACGGCGCAGGACACCGAACCCAGAGGGGCGCGTACGGCGTCGTCCGCCTGGGGCAGAGTCGCAGCGATGGCGGTGTCGGCGGACGTCACGATCCGCCCGAGCACGGCCGACTTTCCCACCCCGGGGGATCCTGTGACCACCAGTACATGCCTGGGCGCCTCATCGACGGTGGTCCACTCGACGATCTTGGTCAGGGCCGCGGTGCGACCGCGAAACCGGAAACCCCGCTCCGCGTCCGTGCTGACGCCGCGCGCCCGCGGCTTCCAGTGCCGCCCGGCCTCGGGGTCGTCCTCCAGGGTCCAGCCCCAGGCGGCGAGTGCGCCTTCACCTGCGTCTTGAGCCGACCACTCCGCCAGGGCGGACAACTTCTCGTCAGGAAGGCACTTGTCCGCCTGGAACAGCGTCAGCGCAAGGGCGTCGCCACGGCTGTTCGCCTGGCCCACCATCCCGACCACTGCCTGATAGGTCGGCGACCACAGGGCGGCGCCGCTGTAGCCGGGGCGCACCAAATACCGCGAGGCGGTGTCCAGCCGGATCCAGCCGTGAGCCAGCTTCTCTCCTACCTCTCCGTCGGAGGAACTGCCGAAGACGTCGTCGGGGAAACCGAAGGACCACCAGGGCTCGCCCACGAGGTCTCCTGCGGTGGGACGACGCAAAGGTGCCGCCGACTCGCCGGTAACGCTGTCTGCGAGCACCAGGATCGCGACGTCCTGTGTGTGTCGCTTACTTTTCGGGTTCGGGGCGATCACCTCACTCACCCGTAGCCGCCGGTCCATGAGTTGGTCGGACTTGGGAAAGGCCACCCACAGAGCGGCTCCCTTGTCCCACGAGGGACAGGCGACATGGGCACAGGTCATCACGCGCCGGCTGTCGATGAGGAACCCGGATCCCAAGGGAAGGTTGTCGTACTCGTCGGCGTGCACCGCCGCGACCCAAGGGTCGTTGCCCGGGCGCGGACCGGTGACCGAGGACGCGTTCACGGGCTGTCGGGGGCCGCGTTCGAAGTCTCGCCCGGTCGCCAGACCAGGGTGATCTCGAAGTTCGCCTCGGTGGCGGCCTTGGCCACCAACCACTGCGCAGTCCCGGTCGCCTTCACACCGAACTTGACCTCCACCTCGGCGGGGCGCACCTCCCGCACTTGGTCCAGGACAGCGCGTGCGGCCTCCACGGCTGGCCGCACGGCTTCGCGGACCCTGCCTACCACTTCCTCCGCCCCCACCGGTCGGAAGGTGTCCGTCTCCTCGATCTCGAATCGCACCACGGTCTCGTCGTCAAGTGCGTAAGAGACCTGCCGTGTTGACACGCTAACTCCCCCTGTCTGCCGCTCGGTTGACTGGCATTGTGCCCTTCGGGCCGACCTCTGGGCGAATCGTGGGAGGGGGTCGGCCCGCCGTCGAGCCTGAGCCCCCGATCAGGCGTACTCCAACTGCCCTCCACGTTCGTACATGTCCGCTTTCGGCAGCTTCTCAGGTCGGCTGCCAGGGGGATGTCGTTGCCTTTGTGGCGCTGTGCGTGAGTGCTGCGCAACGTCTGGATCACAGGCGTGCTGCCGCGGCCCGAGCTGAGCGCAGGGGAGACGGCCCGTTCTGGAAACGGCTCAGAGGGGACCGACTGCACAGGGGGCACGAGCGAACAGGACGGATGAGTCCTGGACCGGACCATCCCGATCTCCTGACCACTCGCCACGATCTCGCGGTGATGCAAGGACTGGTAGGAAATCCGACCGCCGCAGTGAAGGCTCTCGGAGAGCTGCTCAAGGATGAGGTACGGATCCTTGGCCCCGATCACTCTGACACTCAGACAGCGCAATACAGCTTGGAACAGTGGCGCAGGATGGCAGTCGCGACCCTTGGGATGACAGTCGTTCCTAGCCGCGAGATCGACTGTCATCCCGGCAAAGGACGGGGCGGGGCCCACCTACGCCGGAAGGCGAATCCGCTGTTGGCGGTTTGAGGCCCACGCCCGAGCTGGGGTGATCGTCTCGCGCCCAGTTTGGCTTGTCCTTCCGGGACGCGTTCGGGACGCAGGTTGGACACAAGGATCGGAAAAGACAGACAAGGGCCGAGGAGGAGTGAGGTACCGAAACTCGCCTGACCTGGGAAAACGGCCAAGATTGGCAGTGATCGACAAGAGTCGCCAAGATTCTCAAAGGACTCATAATCCGTCGGCCGTGGGTTCGAGTCCCACCCGCCCCACTTCGGCAGGCCTTTGACCTGCGGAAACGTTCATTTTTGGGTGTCGGAGTGTCAACTTTGCCTGGACGGACTGAATCCGCTGCTCGTGGGTTTGGGGTCCGGTGGTGGTCGGGGGAGCTCCAACCCGTCTGACCTGCGGCGGAGTATGTGTTCGAGGTTGTCGCTTGCCGTCCGGACGGCTGACCTGAGCCTCGATGCCAAGATCCAGGGGCCGGACAGGGGCCGGGACGGTGCAGCCGTGTCCAGGCCGACGGTGTCCACAGCCCGTTTGTTGTCCCGATAGCCGGTTGCGCGGCATGGGCTGCTATCCACAGCGCGGCCAGTCGAGTACCGAGAAGAGCGGGGAGAGCTGCCGCATTGTGAGGTTCGTCGGCCAATGCGCGGCCACGGGCAGCCCCGGTCCGCTGGCGGCAGACACCACGGACGTCCACCACCGGGGCGTTCCCGTCCCGCTCCGCCGGCGGAGCGGGACGCCTTCGACAGCAGGTGTGGCCTACTCCAGCGGCTTCTCATCGCGGAAGCGCCGCAGCACGTTGCCTGTGATCCTCGCAATGTTGTTGTCGTACCCGTTGTGGGAAAGCGACCCGGTCCAGGCGATGGATCCGACCGAGAAGAATCCGCCGCCGCCCTCCAGCGCGCAGTAGACCATGTCCGAGCGGACTGCCGGCTGCTCGGTTCCGCCCATCCCCGGGAGCATCTCGAAGATCTCCTCGGTCACCAGCAGGTAGCTGTCGGAGAAGGGCCCGGAGGTGGCCAGGATCAGGGTTCCGGGCGGCGAGCCGAGCGCAGGGTTCCAACAGTCGATCTCGGAGCCGGCCGCGCCGCCACCGATGATGCCGAAGTCTCCCAGGAGCTCGTTCTCGCCGTCGAACTCGTCGGGCACAAGCCGGAAGTCCTCCACCACACCTTGGAACTCGGGCCCGGTGACGCCCCGGACGGGCGCGTTGGTGCAGCGGCCGTGCAGCGCGTGCGGCCCTTCGTCGGCCACGTCCCATAGCAACAGCCCGTCGGGGCGTCGGCTGCGGCCGAAGTGCCAGGCAGCCACCGGCTCGCGCGCCGTGGAGGCGTCGGCGGTGGCGCGTTCGATACGGATGCCGCCGATCTTCCCGTTGAACGCGGTTGCCGCGAGCAGCCGGTCACCGTCCGCGCGAGCAAGCGCGCCGATACGGAACGGCATCGAGGAAGCCGTCCAGACCGCCGAGGCGGTTGCGTTCGCTTGCTCGGGTACGGCGGCTGAGGCGGCCGGTGACACCCGGTCCGCGCAGTGCTCCAGCGGGGTCTGCCGCAGGGTGATCTGCCCCGCAGACCGTGGCAGTTCGACTTCGAGCCGGTACCACTGGTGGGCCGTCAGCTCCTGTTCCAGGGTGAGGGTCCGTCGCTGGCCGCCCTCGCTCCATACGAAGGACGGCTTGCCGTCGTCGAGCAGCAGGGCCCAGCCGGTCATGGTCGCCTCGTCCCAGGTGCCCATGACCGCCTGGCGCTCGCCGGTGAAGCCGACCGAGCTCTGGCTGACCCGGTAGGCGCCCAGGCTCCCCGAGCGGTTGTCGCGCGGAAGCGTCGGGAAGACGGCGGCGCGGATGACCAGCGCGTCGGGGTTCGCCAGCAGGCCGTTGGGGTCGGGGACTTCGACGTAGGAGCCGGGTTGGCAGGCGTAGTACTGCCCCGGGTATGTCCCGTCGATGGTGGAGGGAACCTCGGCCTCCAGGAAGCCCGGCCCCGCCTGCCCGTCGTAGCCGTGTCGCAGGCGCACCAGGGCGGCGTCGTAGGTCGGCGGGCCTGCACAGCTGATGTGGAACGACAGTTGCTCGCCGGGACGTGCGGAGAAGCGGTCGGTGTAGCCGAAGACGTTCTGGGTCGTCGTGCGGCCGCTGGGGAGTGGCATGACCCTCCTCGTTTCTTTCTAGTTCTGCAGTTCCGCGACACGCGCGGTGAAGATGTACCGCATGGCGTCTTCGTAGTCCTGGAAGGACTGCTGGGTCAGGAGCAGGTTGCCCGGCATGCCCAGGACGATCTGCGCCACGCGCCAGGGGCCGTCGGGGCCTTCGGAGAAGATGATGTGCTTGCCCGAGACGGGCAGGCTGCGCAGCGCCCGCAACACGCGTTGCGTGCGGTCGTCGTGCGGTCCCAGCGGAGCCGCGTCATGGGCAGCGACGACCTCGTCGGTGCACTCCTTGCGCAGGCGCTCTCCGCTACGCAGACGGAACACTTCGAGCAGCTCGGCCGAGCGGTCTGCACTGGTGCGCATCAGTTCACCTCCTGCTGCTGGGACACCGTTGCGGTGCGGCGGGACAAGGACGATGGGCTCACAGGAGGGTGCCTTTCTTATGTGAAGGGGCTCGCGAGCGCCGGGCGGCGGCTGGGCCTGCGCCTGAGGGTGACGGTGTCTCGGGCCGAGGCCGAGCGCCGCCCGGCGGTGAGCGGGAGCGCGGTCAGGCGTCGGAGTCGCCGAGCGAACGGCCGGTGAGCTTGAAGTACGCCGCCACGCCGAGGCCGATGACGAGCCAGCACGAGCCGACGATCTTGGCGTGGGGATCCGCGTTCCACAGCGCGACCAGGAGGAGCGCGGCGCCGAGGATCGGGGAGACCCAGTGGACGAAGAAGCGGCGGCTGCGGCCTCGGACGACGAAGTGGGTGAAGACACTGACGTGGAGGAGGACGTAGGCGGTGATCGCGCCGAAGGTCACCAGGGTGATCAGCAGTCCCGACTGTTCCACGCCGAGGATGCCGACTCCCACCGACAGGAGCGCGATGAAGATCATCGCGTTCAGAGGGACCTGGTGCCTGTCACTGACCCGCGACAGGAACTTCGGCAACTGCCCGTCGCGGGCCATGCTGAAGACAAGGCGCGCTGAGGTGGCGTTGGAGGCGATGGTGTTGGCGAAGATCGCGATCAGGGCGGCGGTCAGCAGGAGGACCGTCTTGAACCAGCCCGCCATGGCCGTGCCCACCACGTTGTAGAAGGCGTTGTTGACCGCATCGCCGTCGGCGAAGGTCGTCCCGCTCGGGACCAGGATGCCCGCCACGAAGACCTGCACGACGAACAGCGCGGTCACCTGGTAGAGGACGATCATGGTGGCCCTGGAGACGGTCTTTCCGCCGCCCTCGGCCTCCTCGTTCAGTGTCGAGATCGCGTCGAAGCCGATGTAGCTCAGCGCGGCGACGGGAACCGCACCGAGGATCAGTGACCATGAGCCGCCGTCGGCGGGGACGAACGGGTTGAGCGACAGATGGGCGCGGCCCTGGAGGATGAGCACGGCTGCCCAGGCCAGGACACGGCCAGCACGACCAGCTGGATGTAGAGGAAGATCTTGTTCATCGTCGCGGTGACACTGATGCCCATGATGTTGATCAGGGCGGTCGCGGCGACGAAGATCACCACCCAGATCCAGGTGGGCACCGAGGACACCACTCCGGTCATCGCGCTGGCAGCGAAGACGCACAGCAGCGCGGGCAGCAGCAGATAGTCGAGCAGGATGGCCCACCCGGAGACAAACCCGAGGAAGCGGTTGCTGCCCATCCGCACGTAGCTGTAGACCGAGCCGGCCACCGGGAACCGGACCGCCATCTCCTTGTAGCTGATGGCACTGAACAGCATCGCGATCGCGGCGACCGTGTAGACCGCGGCGACGGCGCCGGCAGACATGTTGTAGACGACGCCGAACACCGCGACGGGCGCGAGCGGCACCATGTAGATCAGGCCGTATATGACGACGTCGGCCAGGCTGAGCGTGCGGGCGAGCTCCTGCTCGTAACCGAGTTCGTGCAGCCGGTCGCGGTCGCCATCTGTGCCGCCGGGTCTTTCGGACACTGTCTGCGGAGCTTCTGGAGCGTTCAAGGCCAGGCCTCCTGAGGGATGAACGAGCCCCGGTCGGCAGTCGGCGCGGTGGGCGTCGACAGCGGGGTAGGACACGGGGTCGGCAGCAGCCGGCTCGGCGGGTGGGGACCGCTTTTGGAGCGGGCTTCTCTTCACCTCGAATATGGCCCTCGGCCACCTTGCGCCTCAATACGCATTCCTACCGACAGCGGCGGTCAGCGGTCCAGGTACAGAATGCCTTCACGCAGCGCCGACGCCACCGCGCCGGCCCGCGACGGCTGTCCCATCTTGTGGAGGATCCGTTCCACGTGCGTGGTCACCGTGCGCAGGGCGACGTCTCGCTGCGATGCCAGCTGTTGGTTCGAGAACCCCGCCGCCATCCCGTTCAGGATGTCGTACTCGCGCGGCGAGAGAGAATGGGGCAGGCTGGCCGTCGGCAGTTCCTGCACCAGTACGGCCGGTTCCGGCCGTCCCAGCGGATCGGCCACCTTCAGGACCTGCAGCGCGAGCCACCCTTCGCTCGACGCCCGCAGCCCAGTGGCGGCGACCTGCGGCGAGGCCATGAAGCGATGCAGGAAGCCGGTGAAACCGGGCTGCGTGGGCGCGCGCGCCGGGGCGCACGACTCGACGGCCCAGGCACGGCCGGTATGGTCGATCAAGGTGGCGTTCGCTTCCGCGGGTATGGCACACCTGGTGGTCTGCCGTCGAGCCACGTCGCACATCTGAGCCAGCGCGGGTGCCAGGGCCTCAAGGAGCTCGGCCGCGTCATCCCGGAACGCGCCGCGCGCCGCCGCGGAAAAATGCAGCATGCCCGTGTACACGCCGCCGCCAGAGGAGAGGCATGCGGTCATGCCGTCTTGGAAGCCGGCAGGTCCGAGCACCTCTCGGTACATCGGGGACAGCCGGTAGTCACCCGGCATGTCGTCGATCCGCATCGGCAGATGCCGCTCCCGGACCGGCCGGTTCTCCGCGCTCGCCGCATAACGGTCACCCAGTGCGGCAACTGTCTCATCGCCGTAGGTGACCGCGGCGAGCACGCGGTGCGCACGGGCCGCCGGGTCCCAGAGCAAGAGGGCACCGGCGTCGTGATGAGTCACCGGCTCGAGCAGCCTCAATACCGTCATCGCGGCCTCGTGCCGGTCACGGGCTCCGGCTGCATAGGCAGCCTCGGCCAGGACCCGGGTGTGGGATGGCTTCATCAGCGGATCCCTCTCGAAGCTGGGCTACCCCACCTCACGATAGCAACGTCTTCTCGGGCTCTGAGGATGAGAGCTGCGGTCGCGGTTGCACATCGCGCTCGCGGTGACCGCCTGAGGAGAGGAGTCGGCCGACCTTGCTCTGCGGGTGGGCGACGCTGCTGACTGTCACCCAGCCATGCGCGGATTTCATTGCTGTCCGGACGGTTCCTGCCGCGAGAACCACTCCCTCAATATGACTTCAGTGGTGTATGCTGTCAGGGTAATAAAATTGCAGATGGGGGCGTATGTATGGCTTGGAAGATCGTCGTAGTCGAGCCAGCCCTTTCGTGGCTTCACGGCCTGCGCCGTACTGACCGCGACACCCTGATTCAGGTCAGCCAGGCTGTCACTGCCCTTCAGGAGGAAGGGCCCGCTGGGTCGGCCTCTGGTGGACACGATCAAGGGCTCGGCGCTGTCTAACCTCAAGGAGCTCCGCCCCGGCTCGGCAGGGGCCACGGAAGTGCGGTTGTTGTTCGTGTTCGACCCGGACCGCCAGGCCGTGATCCTGGTCGGCGGTGACAAGGCGGGCAACTGGTCCGGCTGGTACCGCGTCGCGGTGCCCCAAGCGGAGCAGGCATACGCGGAGCATCTGAAGCGAATCGATGGAGAGGACGGGGCACGATGACTGATCACCTCAAGGACCCGCAGGCCGTCTCCTGGGGAGACCTGGCCGAGGATTTCGCTTTCACCGATGCCGAAAAGGACCAGATCCAGAAGGGGGCGCAGGCGATGGTCCTGGCCTCCCGTGTGCACCGCCTCGCCGAGTTGCGGAAGCGGCAGCATACGACACAGGTGCAGGTTGCCGAAGCCATGGGTGTCACCCAGGCCCGCGTATCGCGCATCGAGAAGGGTCAACTGGAGCGCAGTGAGGTCGACACCCTCGCTGCCTACGTCAAGGCGCTCGGCGGCAAGCTGAAGATCGTCGCTGACTTCGGTGATGAGACCTACGTCCTCGGCTGACCCGATCGACAGGCTTTGACCCAGGTTCATGCGCAGTCCCGTGGGCAAGCTCGCCTCTTGACGTCAGGGACGATGCTCCGCCCCGGGGCCAGGGGTGGAGCATCGTCGCGTTGGTAAGAGAATCCGCTGCGCGAAGGTTCTATCGCGTCAATTGAGCTGGAGGGACGTCCAGGATTCCGTATTCGGCAGGTCTCTCGCGGAGGGGTAGGGACCACAAAGGGACCGCAAGGACAGGAACCAACCGACAAGGGCCGCGCAAGGCTGACAGAGATGCACACGCCTGACCTGCGAGAACGGCGTGAATCGGCATTGATCGGCAAGGGCCGCCAAGATCCTCAAAGGACTCATAATCCGTCGGCCGTGGGTTCGAGTCCCACCCGCCCCACCTGCGCAGGCTCTGACCTGCTGAAACGTTCGTTTTTGGGTGTCGGGGCGTCAACTTTGCCTGGACGGACTGGATCCGCTGCTCGCGTCTTCGCGAGCCGATGTGGCCTCCGTCGGCTGTTGCTTCCCTGACCTGCATAGATGCACGCCAACGCACTCCTGGCGAGCCCGGTTCTGGTCGGCTTTGCTGCGACGGCGCCATGGTTTGAGGCCGTCCTGAGGCCGCCGGTATCGCGAAAACGTCCGGGAGGGGGTGACCTGTGACCAGCCGTCTGCGTGGGTCTCCGTGTTCGAAGTGGAGATCATCTGGGCCTGTGGCCTCGTAAGGAGCGCGTCTGGCGATGGCGGGTAGGCGTCAAGGAACTGCCCCAAGAGGAAACGGCCCCTGGAGTAGTCGACTTCCTGGTTTAGGGCCTCACGGTTTCGGTTGGGCAGGTAGCCGGGCGGTTGCCGGCGGGCCTCGTTCAGCTGGTCGGATGACAGCGGACTACCGATTGCCGGTAGCCGGCTGTGTTCCGATGCCCGTCCACCGCCCCTGAGGCCCGCCGTCGCGATCTTTGTCGATCCGCTGGGAGGGACGTCTCAACTTGGTGGGCTGGTCGCCAATACGGCCCTCGTCGTGATCGGCACCGCCTTGAGGGCGCCGTGGACGGGCTTGGAGGTGGCGTGCGGGAGTCCACAGGGGTGGCCGGACGTGCGACTCCGGCGGTGTTGCGGAGATCCGTGAGGCGTTCGCGTCTCGTTGTTCGGTGCATGTGTGCCGGGGTCATCGGGGTGCGCGAGATCAGACTGGCAGGGCAAAAGGAGAGGCATCGAGTGCTTCTGCGGGGGCGGGTTCGCTGTTGTGCTGGGTGAGGGTGCGTAGACGGATGGCGTAGGCGCGGCGTTGAGTGTCGGCTATGGGGTAATTCGTGTCGGCGTCGGGCAGGCCCCGCTGGTCCGTCCCGTGGCGGGAAGCGGCCCGGTGGGAGTGCCCCCAACATCCTGCGCGCTCCCCAGGAGCGGTCTGCTCGTGATCGGTGGTCGCCGAATGTTGGTGATGTATGCTGTTTGCATACATCGTGGATGTTGGAGGTGTCCGGTGTCCGTCACGCAGATTGATCTCGACGACGAGGCGCTGGCCGAGGCCATGCGGCTCATGGGTGTCACGACGAAGAAGGAGACCGTCAACGCGGCCCTTCGGGACTATGTGGCGCGGATCAAGAGGCTTGAGGCTGCGGAGAAGCTGGCCGCGCGAGGTGCGCGTGGCGAGTTCGAGCAGGCCGCGGCGGCGCATGACGCGGAGAAGCGTGCGCGACGCGAGG
>NZ_JAVFVX010000151.1:0-13972 GCF_033441795.1 Streptomyces sp. ADMS
GTCAGCCGTTCGAGCCGGCCGGGGTGCTGCCGGTCGAGCCGTGGTGGCGGGGTGTCGGGTACATGCCCCATTAAAGCAACGGCATTGGCCGGTTGGCTGTGGGGGCGAGTGTGGCCGAGGTACGGGCCTGGGCCCGCGAGCGGGGCATGGACGTGCCGTGCCGGGGGCGGCTCCGTGCTGAGGTCTGGGAGGCCTGGCATGCCGCCCACTCCGGCTCACGGAAGGCGTGAGCGGTTGGTGCCGTGGCGGCCTACCGGTCGTGCAGCACCTTCGGGCGGGTGACGGGGACCACGGTGAGCAGGTCGTCCAGGCCCTTGAAGTCGTCCGGGTTGGTGGTGAACAGGGGCAGGTCTTCCGCGACGGCGATGGAGGCGATCATCAGGTCGGCGATGCGGCGCCGAGGTTGGCGGCCGGCGCTGATGACGGCGGCGCAGACGCGGCCGTAGATGCGGGCGGCTTCCGCGTCGAAGGGGATGGGGTCGAACTCGTTCTCGGCGCGCTGGAGAATGTCCGTGCGGCGGGCGCGCTCGGCGTGTTCGTCGTAGTCGTTCTGCTCGGCGTTGGCGCGCACCTGGTGGGGGCCCGCGGAGAGCTCGGCCAGGGTGACGGCGGTGATGGCAAGCTCGGCGGGCAGCTCCCCGGGGTCGATCCACTTGCGCAGGATCATGATGTTGGTGTCGAGGAGCCCTTGCTGGTACGCGACGGGCTGATGCTCACCGGCCATAGGGGTCGTCCTGCTCCTGTTCGGCGGTGGCGTCCTGGTCGGCGCGGAAGGCGTCCAGGGAGACGTCGGAGGCGGTGCGGGACATGGCGGCGAACTCGCCGCGCGGGACGAAGCGCCGACGGCGGCGCAGGGGGATCAGCTCGCCGATGCGGTGACCGTCGCGGGTGACGGTGAAGGACTGGCCGCTTTGGACGGCGTCCATGATCTCTTTGGATCTGGTGCGCAGATCGCGCTGGGTGATCTCGGGCTGGGCGGTCATGGCTTCACGGTAGCCGCCTGGTGCTACAGAGTGCCACCCTGTAGCACTCTGGTGCTCCGGTGAGGCCGGCGGAGCGGATCTGGCGTCCCTCACCCCGCGGGAGCGGTTGAATACCGGTGTGGCACGGACAGTGGTGGGATTCGGCGAGGACGACCTGCGGACGCTGGCCGGGGTCCGGTCCTTCGAGCGGGGGCTGGGGTACCTGGACGCAGTGACCGGTCTGGAAGTGGGGGAGGGTTCGGTCACCGCCGTGGTGCACGGCACGGACATCTACGAGGTGGAGCTCAGCCTCGGCGGGGACACCGGCATCTCCGGATGGTGCGACTGCCCGTACGGGCAGGAGGGCAACTTCTGCAAGCACTGCGTGGCGGTGGGACTGACCGTGCTGCGTCAGGCGGAGGCGATCCCGCGCCAGCGGTCCGCCGCCCGGGCGCGGGCCTCCGGCTTGCAGGCGTGGCTCACGGCGCTGTCCCGTGACGAACTGCTCGCGCTGGTGCGAGAACAGATCGGGGAGGACCGGGAGTTGCGTCGGCGGCTGGAGCTGCGGGCCGCGGCCGCACACTCGGACACAGACGCGGTCCGTGACCGGATCCTGGTGCTGATCGACCCGCGGCCCTTCGCCCGGTACGGATACATCGAGTACGCGGACGCCACCGGGTACGCCCGGCAGGTCGAGGAAGCGGCCGACGCGCTGCGTGCCCTGGCCTCCGGGGGGTCGGCGGCGCGGGCGGTGGGCCTGGCCGAGGAGGCGATCCGGGCGCTCGGGCAGGCGTACGAGGAGGTCGACGACTCCGACGGTGTGGTCGGGCAGGCCGTCGCCGCGGTGGCCGGGGCCCATCTGGAAGCATGCGGAGTTGCGTGCCCCGACCCGGAGCGGCTGGCCGAGTGGCTGGTCAGCCAGGTACTCGGCGACCGGAACGACGCGACGGACCTGGATCCGCTCGACTATGCCCACGTGCTGGGGCCGGCCGGGCTGGCCCGTATGCGGCAGCTGGCAGCCGAGGCGCGGCGGCGCAGCCCGCGCGGCTGGGCGGAGCGGTACCTGATGGAGCGCCTGGTCAAGGCGGAGGGCGACGTGGACGCGCTGGTCGCCCTGTACGCGAAGGACCTGGTGCCGTCCGGCGTCACGCATCTGCGCATCGCCGAGGAACTGGAGGCGGCGGGCCGCGCGGACGAGGCGCTGGCGTGGGCGGAGCGCGGGCTGCGGGAGACCGCCACCGAGGCGCATGTAGACAGCCGCCTGGTGGACTACGTATGTGACCGCTACACGCGGGCGGGCCGGATGGCCGAGACGGTCACGGTCCGCCGGGGCCGGTTCCGGGCGGAGCGCTCCCTCGCCGCCTACCAGCACCTGCGTGCCGCCGCCCGGGCCGCGGACTGCTGGGAGACCGAGCGTGAGGCGGCGCTGGCCGTCCTGCGCGACGACGCCCGCCGGGAGCGCGGCGGCTGGTACGCCGGGCCCGTGCTGATCGACGCGCTGCTCGACGACGGCGACCTGGACGCCGCCTGGCGCGAGGCGGCTGACCGCGCCGACGACCGGCAGTGGCAGCAGCTCGCCGACCTCTCGTGCGAGGCGCGCCCCGCCGACGCGCTCGCGGTGTATCTGCGGCTGGTCGAGCCGCTGAAGGAGCCAACCGGCGACCGCGTTTACGAGCGGCTGGCGCGGCTGCTGTCGGGTGCCCGCGGCTGCCACCGGGCGCTGGGCACCGAGGACGCGTTCGCCGCGTACCTCGCTGTTCTGCGTGCAGAACTGAAGCGCAGGCGCAAGCTGATGACCATCCTTGACCAGCAAGGGCTGTGAACCCTGCCTTCAGAGGGCGAGTCCGGGGCAGTCCTTGTGAGTCCGGTTGTGAGCCTGGAAGGCCTTGGACCCAGGAGTACGGCACGGATGACCCCGGAGGAGGGCATACGTGCCCACCTCGACCTCCAGGGCGGGGCGTCCGCCGGTCTGATGCTGCCGATCCACTGGGGCACCTTCAACCTCGCGGCGCACGCGTGGTCGGACCCCGCCGAGGGCACGATCGAGGCCGCCCGCAAGGCGCACGCGCGGATCGCGCTGCCGCACCCGGGCGAGCCGTTCGAACCCGCCGCCGGGACGGTTCCCTCGGCGCCCTGGTGGCGGGACGTGGCCCTGACCCCGGAGGGCGGGTGGCCTTCGGCCGGCGCCGACGTGGCGGCCGACACCTCTCGTACGGCCGATGTCACTCGTACGGCTGATGTGGACGACGCCCGGACCGACACGGCCGGTGACATTCAGGGGGGTGCTGCCGACGGCAGCGGTCAGCCCAGGGTGGTTCCCGCGGGCTGACGGCGGCGGGCGAAAACGGACGACAGACGGACAACCGTACGGACGGCGAGGGCCAGGGAGCAGATGTCTCCCCGGCCCCCGCCGTTCGCATGCGACTGGTTCTGACCAGCTCTGATCGATTCGACTGGGTGGGCGAACGTATATCCGAAGGGCTTATCGGTCTGCCGTGCGAGGTCTCATACCAGAGCGGGACTGTGTCCGGGGCGGTTTGTCAACGGCTCACCGCACATGATGCGTTGCCGACTACTGTGAGTGGCCGTCGGGCGACACAGGGCCGTTTTCTTCGGCGCTCGTCCGGCACCGCGATGGCGCACGCCCGAGTCGCGCAGACGCGCGCTTCCCAGGTCCCGACGCACCAGTACGAGGACGAAGATGTCTCACCTCCGCGCACCGGCCCCCCGCGCAGACCGCCGTGAGGGCGGTCGGCACGGTCGGCCGGTCGCCCGTGCCGTCCCCTCACTGCCCGAGACCCACATACGGCCCCAGCTCATGCGGCTCGCCGTGCTGCCGCCGCTCGCGGTCGCCCTCAGCGCCTGCGCGGCCGTCCTGTTCCTCGTCCGCTCCACCGGGGTGCGGCCCACGCTCGCTCTGTTCGCCGTACTCGCCGGCGCGGTCGGGGTGGCTCTCGGGGGCATGGTGATCGCCCTGGTGGCCGCCGACCGTGCCGCCAGATCCGTGCACGAACGCCTCGGCGCCCTGCGTCGCTCCAGCGCCCGCAGCGAGACGGACCTGCGCGCCCTGGTCGAGGCGCTGCGGCGTGGCGACGCACCGCCGGTCCGTCAGGCGCGCGCTGTCCCCGCGGCCGACGCCGACGACTTCGAACTCCTCGGCGCCGACCTCGCCCGTGCCCACGACGGCGCCGTCACCGCGGTCGTCCAGGCCTCGCAGCTCTCCAGCCAGGCGGGCAGCGAACAGAAGGTCGAGGTCTTCGTCAACCTCGCCCGGCGCCTTCAGTCGCTGGTGCACCGCGAGATCTCCATCCTCGACGAGCTGGAACACGAGATCGAGGACCCCGACCTGCTCAAGGGCCTCTTCCACGTCGACCACCTCGCCACCCGTATCCGCCGGCACGCCGAGAACCTCGCCGTGCTCGGCGGCGCGGTCTCCCGTCGCCAGTGGAGCAACCCGGTCTCCATGACGGAGGTGCTCCGCTCGGCCATCGCGGAGGTCGAGCAGTACTCGCGGGTCAAGCTCGTCCCCCCGATCGACGGCACCCTGCGGGGACACGCTGTCGCCGACGTCATCCACCTGCTCGCCGAACTCGTCGAGAACGCCACGGTGTTCTCCGCCCCGCACACCCAGGTGCTGCTGCGCGCCAACCTCGTCACCTCGGGGCTGGCCGTCGAGGTCGAGGACCGGGGCCTCGGCATGCCCGTGGGCGAACAGCAGAAGATGAACGCGCTGCTCACCGACCCCGACCAGGTCAACGTCGCCAGCCTGCTCCAGGACGGTCGCATCGGCCTCTTCGTGGTCTCGCAGCTGGCCCGCCGCCACGGCATCCATGTCCGCCTCCAGACCAACATCTACGGTGGCGTGCAGGCCGTACTCGTCGTGCCGCAGGGGCTGCTGGGCCTGGATACGCTGCCGGGCGCACCCGGGGGCGTACCGCAGCCGCGACCCCAGGCGCCGGCACGGCCCCAGGCCCCGGCCCGGATCCAGGACACCGGGGGCATGCGGCGGGTGGCCGAACCTCCCCGGCAGCGTCCGTCGGCCGTCGGCCACGAGAAAAGGCCGCCGACACCCGCAACACCCGGACCCACGATGCCCGGTTCCGGCACGCGCCCCGGCGGTTCGACACGGCGGCGGCCGGAAGCGCCCCGGCCCGCCGCGCCGGAGTCGAACGGCCGGGGCCCGGCACCGCTGCCCGTACGCGGGGCCCACGCGGAGCGGCCCAACCCCGCGGAGGCGATGCCCGGCATCCGTCCCGGCGACCGGCGGACCGTCGCGGACAACGTCACCGCGCCGCCCACCCCCCGAACGGGCGCCGTGAGGGGCACCATGGGCAAGCCTCAACTGCCCCGCAGACGCGCCCAGGAACACATCGCACCGCAACTGCGGGGCGGCCCGGCAGCTCCCCGCCCGGAGAGCGAACACGTCGTCGAACACGACCCCGGCCTCATGGCCGCCTTCCAACGCGGCATCGGGCTCGCCGAGGCACGCCAACTGGAGTCGGACTACACGGATCCGGCCCTGGCGGCGATGGAACGGGAGTACGAGGCCAATTACGGGGAGTCGGTGCGCGCGGTGACTCCCCCCAGGCTGCCGGCGACCCCGGAACCGGTGTACGCGGAGCCCACGTACACCGGGGAGACGGCCGCTTCGGAGGCGGCGCCCCTGGAACCGGTGTCCATGGAGCGTGTCGCCGAGCGGCCGACCGGACCGGGCATCCGCCCGCCGGCCACGGAGGCGGGCCGCGCCGACGCCACCACGTCCTCCACGGACGTACCGTCCCCGGACCCGTCACCCATAGCCGAGGCGCACCGACTGCGCGCCCCCGGACACGACCTGGACCTCACTGCCCGGCACGACGGGAGCGCACCGGCCGGATGACCACCCTCCGCAGCACCATCCCTGCCCCCACCCCCAGCGCTCCCGCAGACCTTCGTACCCCAAGGAGTCGATCCACCATGGCGAGCGATGTGCCGACCGGCCATGTATCCGATCTCGACTGGCTGATGAGCGGCCTCGTCCAGCGCGTACCGCACACCACGAGCGCGGTACTCCTGTCCTGCGACGGACTCGTCAAGTCCGTCCACGGCCTCGACCCGGACAGCGCCGACCACATGGCCGCCCTGGCCTCCGGCCTGTACTCCCTCGGACGCAGCGCGGGTGTCCGGTTCGGGGACGGCGGTGAGGTCCGGCAGGTCGTCGTCGAACTCGACTCGACCCTGCTGTTCGTCACCACCGCGGGCTCCGGCACCTGTCTCGCCGTACTGGCCGGCCGTGAGGCCGACGCCGCGGTACTGGGTTACGAGATGGCGATGCTGGTCAAGAGCGTCCGCCCGTACCTGATGACCGCGCCTCGGCAGTCCGCCGTCGAACCTTCGGCGTTGAGGCCTTGAGCGTGACGGCGGCCGGCGACGGGCCCTGGCTCGACGACGCGGCCGGACGCCTCGTGCGCCCCTATACCGTCAGCAACGGCCGGACCCGGCCGACCACCGCCCTCGACCTCATGTCCCAGGTGATGGCCACAGGGGCCACCCCTCTCGGCTACCTCGGCCCCGAGTACGCGCAGGCGATCGACCTGTGCCGGGTGCCCGTCTCGGTCGCCGAGATGGCCGCCCATCTGAAGCTGCCGGCGGCGGTCACCAAGGTGTTGCTGTCCGACCTCGTCGACTGCGGGGCTCTCACGACGAAACCGCCCGAGTTCTACCACAACCCCACTGACCGGTCTCTTCTGGAGGCAGTGCTCGATGGACTACGACGACAGCTCTGATCCCTTCCCCACCGCATTGAAGATTCTGGTGGCGGGAGGGTTCGGAGTCGGCAAGACGACCCTGGTCGGCGCGGTGAGCGAGATCGCGCCGCTCAGCACGGAGGAACTGCTCACCACGGTGAGTGCCTCGACCGACAGTCTCGAAGGCATCGAGAACAAGGTCGAGACCACCGTGGCCATGGACTTCGGCCGCATCACCCTGGACCCGCAACACGTCCTCTATCTGTTCGGTACACCCGGACAGGAGCGGTTCTGGTTCATGTGGGACGAACTCTCCGAGGGCGCACTCGGCGCGGTGATCCTCGCCGACACCCGGCGCCTGGAGGACTGTTTCGCGGCCGTCGACTTCTTCGAGCAGCGCGGCCTCGGTTTCATCGTCGCGATCAACGAGTTCGACGGCTCGTTCCGTTACGACCCCGAGGAGGTGCGCGCCGCCATCGACCTCGACCCCGAGATTCCGATCGTGCGCTGTGACGCCCGTATCTCCAGCTCTGGGGTGCAGACCCTGCTCACCCTCGTACGCCATCTGCTGGCCCACGCGCCCGCGCCCGCACCCAGTGCCCACAGTGAGGGAGCCCGCCCATGAGCTACGACCCGCCACGCCCGGCCGGTCGTCTGCTGCTGACTCCCGAGGACAGGGAGGCTCCCGCCCGCACCCTGCGACTGCGTGGCCTGGGCCTCGGGGAGCGGCCCGAGCCGGCCCTGGACGCCTTCGCGGACCGCCTCGCGGAGCTGGTCGGGACGCCCTACGCGATGGTCAACTTCATCGGTGAGGAGCGGCAGTTCTTCGCCGGGCTCCATGTCCCGGGCGAGGCCGGCACCGATACCCGTGACGAGGCCGGCGCCGACTCCGACGAGGAGAAGCCGTGCGTGGGCCGCCAGCTGCCGCGCGACCACGGGTTCTGCCCGCATGTGGTGGTCCGGCGCAAGGCGCTCGTCCTGGAGGACGTCCGTGACTATCCGCGGTTCGCGGGCAACCCGGTCGTCGACGAGTTCGGCATCCGCTCGTACCTGGGCGCGCCGCTCATCGACAGCACGGGCATGGCGCTGGGCACGGTGTGCGCCGCCGACCTCGGGCCGCGCCCCTGGGGGAAGGCGGGGCTGGAGACCATCAAGGCGATGGCGGCGGAACTCGCCGGACAGCTCGCTCCGGGGGAGTGCCTTGGTTGAGGGGCATGTCCGAGGAGTCAGGTCCGAGGGAGTGTGTCCGAGGGGGTGGGTCTCCGTCACACGGACACCGTCTCGCCGTCCGGGAACATGATCAGCACGCGGCCCTCCTCCGTCACCGCGCACTCCACCGCCTCGCGCAGGGCCTGCGGATGCACCGCGTCCCGGGTCAGCGCCACCAGGGTCACGAACAGCCTGCTCGCGCCCGGCGATTCGGCCGCGCGCTGGAGGTACGGCGTCGCGGAGTGCGGGCCGAAGGCGTTCGCGTCGACCTCGCGTGCCACACCCGTGGCCTCGTCCCAGCCGTGCAGCGCGACGACCACACTGGTCAGCCCGGAGCCGGTGCGGGTCAGGGCCCAGCCGTCACCCCGCTCGGCCTCGGGCAGGGCGGTGTCGGCCACCGCGTAGCCGCCCTCCCGGACCGCGGCGCCGGCCGGCGCCTGTACACGGTGCACGCGGATCTCCCAGGAGCCGTGCAGCACGCTCGTCGACTCGACCCGGAACTCCCCTTCGAGGCCCGGGAGTTCGGCTTCGTACCGGGAGGCCGCCACTCGCCCCGAGCAGTGCAGCGGAAGGATTCTGCGCCGACGTGACGCCGTGCCGTCGGGGGCGAGGAGCGCCAGGTGGCCGTCCACGTTCCGCTGCCAGGCAACCGAGCCCGACTCCGGCGCGGTGGCCGTCGAGTAGCCGAACTTGGCGTAGTGCGGATCGTCGGCGGCGGGTCCCTCCATCGGATTGTGGTCGCTGCCGTGGTTGACGAGACGCACGATGCCGTCGTGCCGGGTGCCGTGCAGCAGCCAGCCCGGTCCCGGCAGCGCCGTGTACTGGTCCGACTCCTCGACGGGCAGCGCACGTTCGCGTGCCGTCCACACCGGATGCTCCGGGGGCAGCAGCAGGCCCAGGAAGGCCATGCTCGACCAGTACGGTGACCCGGGACCCGAGTGCGCCTGGGTCGCCGGCAGAAACGTGCCGTACCAGCCCAGCGGCAGCAGCCCGCGCTTGTCGGGCACTCCGCGCTCCACGAAGTGCGCCACCGCGCCCGAGGCCAGCCGCCGGGTCAGCCCCGGAGCCAGGGGAGTGCACTCGGCCAGCGCGCCCAGCCAGACGGGAGCGGTGGCGGCGAAACGGTACGTCAGGGAGCGGCCCTGGTGGACGGCAGCGCCGTCCGCCCCGAAGAAGTGGGGGTAGGCGGCGAGGAACTGGGCGAGCCGGCGCCGGTGGACCCGGCCGCGTCCGCCGTCCTCGCCGCCCGTCATCCGGCACCACAGCAGGGGATACAGGTGCATGGCCCAGCCGATGTGGTAGTCGAACGTACGGCCGTCGCCGTCGCTGTACCAGCCCCCGCCGACATACCAGTCGTCGATCCGGTCGAGGCCGTTGTCGATGTCCTCCTGGCGGTGCGGCGCCCCCACCGACGCCAGGAACTGCTCGGCGACCACCTGGCACAGCCGACCGCTGTCGTCCCGGGTACGGCGGCCCACGAAACCCCACAGCCAGTCGATGATCCGCTCCTGCACATCCACGTCGAGCCGGTCCCAGATCCACGGACGGGTCTCGTGCAGCCCGATGGCGATCGAGGCGGCCTCGGTCATCGGCTGGGAACAGTCGGTGAGTTCGGGCCAGGCCTCGCCGCTGTCACGGTCCGTGCCCGCTGTCAGACCCTGCGCGTAGCGCTCCATGAGACGGGGATCCACCTCGCCCGTCGCTCCCGCGATCCGGAAGGAGGCCAGCAGGAACGACCGTGCGAAACCCTCGAGTCCGTCCGACACCACGCCCGCGGAGGAGTTGCGGCCCGGCAGCCGGTACTGCGCGAGACCTGGCGTCGCATAGGGGACCAGCGCCTCCAGCTGCCGGTCGGCGAGCGCCTCCCAGTGCGCCCGGGTCCAGCCGGTGAACAGCGACAGGACCCGGTCGTTGGGCGGAAGCGCCAAGTGCGGTGCGGGCATGACGGGTTCCTGACTCCTTCGACGGGCCCCGGCGGGGCGCTGCTGCCGGTTCACCTGTGGGTTCGCGCGGCCTCTCAGGAGGGATACGGCTGATGGTTCCGGTCGGATCAACAGGTGGCGGCCGTTGTGGTCCATCCGGCCAATCGGGATATGCCAGTCGCCGTCCGGTGTGAAGGTGAACTGCGGCGGAGCTTAAGAAAACCTCGATGGACCGGGGAGCCGCCGTACGGCAGATTTCGTCTCGCGGTCTCGCGATCTCGTTCTCGTGTCCTCGCGTTCTCGTCGGTCCTGCCGCCGACGTTCACCCCTCTCCCCGGTACGGGCTGCTTCGGCGTGCCCGGCCCCGGGAACTACCCACAGGAGCCGCTGCGTTGAAGGCGCTGGTCAAGGAGAAGGCGGAGCCCGGGCTGTGGCTCGCGGACGTACCGGAACCGGCCGTCGGCCCCGGTGACGTACTGATCAAGGTGCTCAGAACCGGGATCTGCGGCACCGACCTGCACATCCGGGCCTGGGACGGCTGGGCGAGGCAGGCGATCCGTACGCCGCTCGTGGTCGGGCACGAGTTCGTCGGCGAGGTCGTCGGGACCGGACGCGATGTCACCGATGTCGCTGCCGGCGACCGGGTCAGCGGCGAGGGGCACCTGGTGTGCGGCCGGTGCCGCAACTGCCTCGCCGGGCGCCGTCACCTCTGCCGGGCCACGGTGGGGCTCGGTGTCGGCCGGGACGGGGCCTTCGCCGAGTACGTGGCGCTGCCCGCCGCCAACGTGTGGGTGCACCGCGTGCCCGTCGACCTCGACGTGGCGGCGATCTTCGACCCGTTCGGCAACGCCGTGCACACCGCCCTGACCTTCCCACTGGTGGGCGAGGACGTCCTGATCACCGGAGCCGGCCCGATCGGGCTGATGGCGGCGGCGGTGGCCCGGCACGCGGGGGCGCGGAACGTCGTCGTCACCGACGTCAGCGAGGAACGGCTCGATCTTGCGCGCAAGATCGGCGCGAGTCTGGCGCTGAACGTCTCCGGCGCGAGCATCGCCGACGGTCAGCGCACCCTCGGACTGCGCGAGGGCTTCGACATCGGCCTGGAGATGTCCGGCCGTCCCGAGGCGCTGCGCGACATGATCGCCAACATGACGCACGGCGGACGCATCGCGATGCTCGGCCTGCCGGCCGAGGAGTTCCCGGTCGACTGGGCGCGGATCGTCACCTCGATGATCACCATCAAGGGCATCTACGGCCGTGAGATGTTCGAGACCTGGTACGCGATGTCGGTGCTGCTGGAAGGCGGCCTCGACCTCGCCCCGGTCATCACCGGCCGGTACGACCACCGCGACCACGAGGCCGCGTTCGCGGACGCGGCGAGCGGCCGGGGCGGCAAGGTCATCCTCGACTGGAACACGTAACTCCCTCATATCCTCAGGAGCTTCTGTCATGTTCGACTCCGTCCGCGACGACCTGCGCGCCACCCTCGACGAGATCCGCGCCGCCGGTCTGCACAAGCCCGAGCGCGTCATCGGCAGCCCCCAGTCCGCGACCGTCGCCGTCACCGCGGGCGGCCGCACCGGCGAGGTCCTCAACTTCTGCGCCAACAACTACCTCGGCCTCGCCGACCACCCCGAGGTGATCACCGCCGCCCACGAGGCACTCGACCGCTGGGGCTACGGCATGGCGTCCGTGCGTTTCATCTGCGGTACGCAGGAGGTGCACAAGGAGTTGGAGGCCCGGCTCTCGGCCTTCCTCGGCCAGGAGGACACGATCCTCTACTCCTCCTGCTTCGACGCCAACGGAGGCGTCTTCGAGACCCTCCTCGACGCCGAGGACGCGGTGATCTCCGACGCCCTCAACCACGCCTCGATCATCGACGGCATCCGCCTGTCCAAGGCCCGCCGCCTGCGATACGCCAATCGCGACATGGCTGATCTGGAGCGGCAGCTGAAGGAGGCCGCGGGTGCCCGGCGGAAGCTGATCGTCACCGACGGCGTGTTCTCCATGGACGGTTACGTGGCCCCGCTGCGCGAGATCTGCGACCTCGCCGACCGCCACGGCGCGATGGTCATGGTCGACGACTCGCACGCCGTCGGTTTCGTCGGCCCCGGCGGCCGGGGCACCCCCGAGCTGCACGGCGTCATGGACCGCGTGGACATAGTCAGCGGCACGCTGGGCAAGGCGCTGGGCGGCGCCTCCGGCGGCTATGTGGCCGCTCGCGCCGAGATCGTCGCCCTTCTGCGGCAGCGTTCCCGGCCGTATCTGTTCTCGAACACGCTTGCCCCGGTGATCGCCGCCGCCTCGCTGAAGGTGCTCGACCTGCTGGAGTCGGCGGACGACCTGCGCGTCCGGCTCGCCGAGAACACCGCCCTGTTCCGCCGCCGGATGACCGAGGAGGGCTTCGACATCCTCCCCGGCGACCACGCCATCGCGCCCGTGATGATCGGTGACGCCGCGACGGCCGGCCGGATGGCGGAACTGCTGCTGGAGCGCGGTGTGTACGTGATCGGTTTCTCGTACCCGGTCGTGCCGCACGGCCGGGCACGCATCCGTGTCCAGCTGTCGGCCGCGCACTCCACCGAGGAGGTGGACCGGGCCGTGGACGCCTTCGTCGCGGCGCGGGCGGAGCTGGAGGGCTGACGGGACCGTCCTGGGCATATTGGATAATCGATCGAGTGATCGAAGCGCGGCGGCTCCACATCCTGCGTGCGGTGGCCGACCACCGTACGGTGACGGCGGCTGCCGCCGCGCTGTACCTCACCCCCTCAGCCGTATCCCAGCAGCTCACGGCCCTGGAGCAGGAGACCGGCCACCGCCTCGTCGAGCGCGGTGCCAGGGGCGTACGGCTGACCCCGGCCGGCGAGATCCTGCTCGCGCACACCAACGTGGTCCTCGCCCAGCTGGAGCGGGCCGAGGCCGAGCTGGCCGCGTACGGCTCGGGCGCCGCCGGCACGGTCACCGTCGCCGCCTTCGCGACCGGCATCGCCCTGGTCGTCGCCCCCGCCCTGGCCCGCCTCGCCGGGACCGCCCCCGGCATCAGGGTCCGCGTCCAGGACGCCGAGGGCGACGCCAGCCTGCCGATGGTGCTCGACCGGCAGGTCGACGTCGCGGTGGCCGTCGAGTACCGGGGGGCGCCGCCCGCCGACGACCCCCGCCTCACCCACGTCCCCCTCTATGCCGAGCCCTTCGACGCGGTCGTCCCCGTCACCCACCGCCTCGCCGAGGCCCACGAGGTGCCGCTCGCCGAACTGGCGAAGGACCCCTGGATCGGTCCGTACCCCGGCAATCCCTGCCATGAGGTGGTCGTCCTGGCCTGCGAGAACGCCGGTTTCCGGCCCAGACTCGAACACTCCTCGGACGACTTCCGCGCGGTGGTGGCCCTCGCCTCGGCCGACGCGGGCGTGGCCCTCGTACCGCGTTCGGCGCTGCGCGGCATGGAGCTGACGGGGGTGGTCGTGCGGCCGGTCGACGGGGTGGCGCCCACCCGGCGGGTCTTCGCGGCCGTACGCAGGGGAGCGGAGGACCATCCGCTGATCCGTCCGGTGCTGGAGGCGCTCGGCACGGCCGCGCAGGCGTAGGGTTCCGGGTTCCGCCCCCGGGCGAGCCGGCAGCGGGGCGGGCTCCTGGGGTGATTGTCAGTGGCATTGGCTACGGTGCGTTGCATGCCGGAAGCCGAAGACGTACGCCGTATCTCCCTCTCACTGCCGGACACGACGGAGAAGCTCGCCTGGGGCATGCCCACGTTCCGGGTCGCGGAGAAGATGTTCGTCACGCTGCCCGAGGACGAGACCTCCATCGCGGTGCGCTGTCCGAAGGTGGAGCGCGACGAACTGGTTCTGGCGGAGCCGGACAAGTTCTGGATCGCCGACCACGAGGCGGGGTTCGCCTGGGTGAGAGTGCGCCTGGCCGCGCTGGAGGACGAGGACGAGCTGCGCGACATCCTCGCCGACTCCTGGCGTCAGGCGGCCCCGCCCCGGCTGGTGGACGCCCACCCGGGGCTGGGAATGCCGGGCCAATAAAGGAGTGCGCGACCATCGACCCGAGTGCGGTATTGTTTCCATGCGCGTTCGGCCAGGGGAAACCCCAGGTCAGACGGCACCGGGACGTGGCGCAGCTTGGTAGCGCACTTGACTGGGGGTCAAGGGGTCGC